>JBKOXV010000200.1:0-4368 GCA_046725105.1 bacterium
GTCCTACCACGGCGACAACCACGAACGACTACAGCGGATCGCCGCCATGTACGACCCGACCGGCTTCTTCCTCGTCGAACGGGTCTGAGTGGAGAGCGCGATCGAGCCGACACGAGCGGGGCGCGGCCGCACCCGGTGACGACGATCGTGTCCTCGACGGGTCTCTACGTGTTCACGGAACCGACCTCGCCGAAGGGACGAGATCTGCAAGAGCGGCGCCGGTTCGCGATGCACAACGGGGTGCCGACGATGACGCCGTGCGCGCCAGGGCAGGAGCTGCGGCGTCATACCAACCGGCGGAGCGCTAGGTACACGTCGAGCTCCTCGTCGGGTCGGCGCCGGCGAACTGCTGCGGCGACGGCACATTGCCCGAGCCGTCGCGCTGGTCGGCCGGTGCCTGAGCATTGAGTCGGCACGAAACCGGAGCGGGCGCGGCGGCCCGGTGATTATCGGCCGTCGTTCCCGGATGCCGTCGCCGGATCCTCGCACGAGAGGCTCTGCCCTGGCGTGTGGTACAGCTCCACCAGCTCGTCCGCGTCGACATGGCGGTGCCAGCGGCCGCGCGGGATGACGACGAGAGACCCAGCCTGGAGCGGCACGAGCTCGTTCCCGCCGGCGTCGAAGAGTTCGACGGTGACCGAACCCTCGAGAGCGAAGAGCAGTTCATCGGTGTCGGGGTGCATCTCCCACGGCCCCGCTCCGGCGCCACTGGCACGAAAGACGGCGAAGTGGCCGTTGTTGAACGCGACGAACTCGTGGAAGGCAAGTTCGGGATCGGCATGGGCGATGTCGACGGGGCGATGAGCATCCATGACCACATCATCGTCGGCCAGCGCCGGCCTCCGACTCGCCCATGGGACTCCCGGCGGTGTCAGGCACTGCCGATCGCGCGCCTGTCCTGAAGCTGCGCACGCGATCCGAGCCTGCGCTCCGAACTCGTCGAGCTCCCGGTGACGGCCGACGCCCGCCCGGATTCGACGCGCCGGTGGCGGTGAGGGTCCGGCCGGACCGCTCGAGATCTCCCGATCCCACGGCGATGAACACTTCGGACGAGACGTGCCGGCCCTATAGGTGCGCCACCCACGCGTCCTCGGCCGGCCATCGAGTGGCCCATTCGCCGGTGACGATGTCGTAGAAGCTGGGCGTGGGGGCGTCGGCCGGCGGGAAGAGCTCGTGGAGGGCGTCTATCTCGAAGCCGTTGGCGCGCAGGAGTCGGATCCAGTCGCTGTGGCTGGGGTGGTGCTCGATTCCTCCTCCGGGCCAGGCGATGCGTGCGACGTCGCGCTGGGCGCGCAAGAGCCGGTCACCGGCGACGCCACCTTCCTCGGGTACGCACAGGGCGACCGTCACGCTGTGCGTCAGGAACACCAGTCGCCCCATCGGTCGTAGGAGTCGGGCTGCCTCGGCCAGCCAGACCGAGGGCTCGCGCCACGGGGCGGCACCGTACTCGCTGACAACGAGGTCGAATCCGCCGCTTCGCAGCGGCACCTGGCCGACGTCCGCCTCCACCAGCGGGAAGTACACGTCGTGGCTGTGCTGACAGCGACGGGCGGTGTTCAGCTGGGCCGAGCTCAGGTCCACGGCGACCGGATGTGCTCCGGCACGCGCGAGGCTCGCTGACAAGAACGCGGTGCCGCAGCCGAGCTCGACGACATCGAGGCCTCGGACGTCGCCGAGTAGTCCGAGGTCGGCTTCGGGCCGACGGAACAGTCCCCACCGGATCCCCGACGCCGCCCACTGCCCCTCGGCGTCGGCGTCCGTGAACCGCTCGTTCACGACCGCCCAAAGGTCGCGGTGACGAACGAGGTCAGGTCGCGTGTCGTCCGCCCGGGGAGTCGCGCTGGAACTCGTCGGCGCTCCTTCCAGCCGTCGGGTCACGGCACGCTTATATGGCCCGGTCGTTCGGAACCGCCGACACTCCTAGTCGCTGAGTCGCTCGCATGTTGCCTCCCCGTTGCCAATGGAATCCCCGGCTCCGAAAGTGATCTTGGCCCTGTGGGGTGCGGGTGTCGAGCGGGGATCCGACGGCGCGCCCGCGGTGAGCGGTGATGGCCTGCACGGCCCTCACTCCCCCGGCCTATACGGCCCGCTCGAGCTGGGCGTCGAAGTAGCCGGCCAGGGCCAGCAATTGCGCCGCACCGTCGCCTATGAAGACAGGACCGTGCATCAACGCGAGTCGCTGAGGAGCCAAGGCGGCCAGGCGCCGCAACGTCGGACCGGTAACCGGTGTGTAGGCGTTGCCGTGCACGAGTTGGTCGTGGGCGATGGCAGCGTTGGCGACGTCGTCGGTGGTGGTGGCGGGCGCCGGGCCGGTGCGGGCGAACAGGTCGCCGCAGAACAGTGTGGCCGTGGTCTCGTCGAACAGTGCGCCTGCTTCCCATGGTCCGGGCACGTGCGGCGTGTCGATCCAGCGCAACCGGTGGTGACCGACGTCGAGCACCTCGCCGTCGGCGAGCGGCCGTAGCTGCCGAGTGGTCAGGTCGGACAGGCAGACGAAGCACCCGACGTGCCCGTGGGCCACGTGAGCCATTGGGGCGACCGCCTCCCACGCCGCCAGCGCTCCGTACTCGTCCGGACGCGACGCGTGACCGGAGCTGATCCAAATCAGGGTCTCGACGTCGATCACGGTCTTCGCCGCCTCGTGCACGGCAGGGAATAGCTGCCGGGTGCCGGTGTGGAAGAGCAGCGGCTCGTCGCCGATCACGAGGTATTGGTTGTATGTGATGCCGCCGGGCGGCCCGTCGGGCACGTACGTGGAGATGCGGACGATTCCGTCGGCGACTTCGGTGATGTCTGTGGTCATGGAGTGGACTATGCAGAGTCGTTCGCCAGCGGACCATCCCAACTTCTTGGGACAGGGGCGTAGCTTGGGGAGTGATGGATCAGGTGATCCGAGCCTGTTATTCGGCTGGCGAGGATCTGGTCACCTTCCGCCATCGGTTCTTGCGTGCCCTTGACCGAACCGTGCCATTCGACGCCGCCTTCTTTGCGACGGCCGACCCGGACACCCTCTTGTTCACCAGCGCGTTCGCCGATGACGCTCTGGCGGCGTCGGGGCCGCTGTTCCTCGACAACGAGTTCGGTTCGAGCCACGACGTCAACCGGTTCGCCGATCTGGCCAACAGCGCCGACCCGGTGGCCTCTCTCGATCAGGTCACCGGAGGCGACCGTCGCGCCAGTGCCCGGTGGCGGGACATCATGGCTCCGCTCGGATTGGGCGACGAGGCCCGCACCGCCTTTCGGGTCGACGTCACGTCCTGGGGCTTCATGTGCCTCCACCGCAGCGGCGATACCGGTTTCAGCCCGCGTGAGCTCGGCGTCTTACGCAGGCTGGCGCCACACGCAGGCGAAGCTATCCGGCGGGTGGTGGCCACCACCGTCAACGTGCCGGGCTCGGGTCACCCGAGGCACGAGGCGCAGCTCGTCCTCGTTGCCGATCAGCGCGTGCTGGCTGTGGCCGGTGCCATGGAGATGATCGCCGCGGTAGCCGTCGGCGATCCGGCGCCACTGCCGCTGATGGCGGTCGTCCGCCGGCTCGAGGCGATCGAGCGCGGCGCCGTCGACACGCCGCCCGCGGCCGTTCGACTGACCTCGCCGAGCGGCGCCGTTGTCGCTGTACACGCGGCCCGGTTGCGTGACGGCAGCGGCCGCGGGCCTGTTGCTCTCACCATCACGCCGGCTGCCTCGGACGAGCGATCGTCACTGCTGCTCGCCGCCAGCGGATTGACACCGGCGCAACGACGTGTCGCCGAGCTGGTACTCCAGGGTAGGACCACCGCTCAGATTGTCAGCCAGCTGCGCATCAGCGCCCACACCGTCCAGGATCACCTGAAGGCAGTGTTCGACAAGGTCGGTGTGCGGAGTCGCCGAGAGCTCGTGGGCACCCTGCTCCGGCCCTGACGACGAGACGCGCGCTGACCGCTCGTTCCGGCTGTCAGCCCTTCGGCGCGACGAGGTGGTGTTCGAAGGCGAACGCCGTCGCGCCCGCTCGAGAGGACACGCCGATCTTGGTGAAGATGTTGGAGAGGTGTCGGGACACGGTCTTGGCGCTGAGGAAGAGCTCCGTGGCGATCTCGTTGTTCGTGAGCCCTCCGGCGACGAGCCGCAGGACCTCGACCTCTCGCTCGGTCAGCCCGGCGGGACGGTCGGGTTTGGTGCCGTCAAATACATCGCGAGCGTCGAGCCGAGCTCCGATGTGCTCGAACAGGCGAGCGGCGGTCTCGAACGATGCCGTGGCCTCGGCGTCGTCTCCTGCTACTCGTAGCGCCTCACCGAGGAGGGTGCGTGCCGTCGCTTCCTCGTAGGGGACATCGAGTTTGTGCCAGGCGTCGACGGCGTGCTGCAGGGACGGACAGACGTTCGCCGCCG
>JBKOXV010000189.1:0-9992 GCA_046725105.1 bacterium
AACCTGGGTCGATCCGCCCCTCCAGGACGCCGGGAGCGACCGATGTCACGGAGGTGTCGAGATCGAAGCGCGCCGTCACGCCGAGCGACGGTATCGGAGGCGACACTCGCCGGTACCCTCCGAACATCACCACACCAGTCTCCGCGCCGACCTGCTTCCGCCACCCGGACCGCCCGACCGGGCGGGCTTGCACGCGCTGCGGTCGACCGGCCTGTCCCGAGTGTCTCGTCCAGGCGTCGGTCGGATCGCAGTGTGTCGACTGCGTGCGTGCCAGCCGGCCGGCGGCGCCCGAGCGGATGCGGCGGTGGAGCGCCGGCATCTCCACGCCGGTCACGAAGGCGATCATCGCCGCCAACGTGATCGTCTTCCTCTTCGAGCTCACCGGCGGCAACGTGTGGGACACAGGCGGGTCGGTGCAGAACAACCTCGGGCTGTTCGGGCCGGCCGTGCGCGACGGCGACTGGTACCGGCTCGTCACGAGCGGCTTCACCCATGCCGGGCTGTTGCACATCGCACTGAACATGTACTTCATCTGGATCATCGGGCAGATGCTCGAGCGCGCCATCGGGTCGTTCCGATTCACGCTGCTGTACTTCGCCGCCCTGCTGGCCGGATCGGCGGGGGCGCTGATCGCCGATCCGCTCGCGCTGACCGTCGGCGCCTCCGGGGCGGCCTTCGGGCTGCTCGGAGCGGCCGTGGTCGGCATGCGCCAGCGGGGCATCGCCATCATGCAGTCGCAGCTGGGCGTGCTGCTGGTGCTCAACCTGGTGATCACCTTCGCCATCCCCGGCATCGCCATCGGCGGGCACATCGGCGGCTTGATCGGCGGTGGAATCTGTGGCGCCGCCCTGCTGGCGCCGCGGCGCGAGCGGCAGTGGTGGGAGGTGATCGTACCGATCGCCGTGATGGTGGCGTCGGTCGTGATCTCCTACTGGGCCGTTTACCGCTGACGGGTGCGCGGGGCCCGCAGCGGACTTGGGCGGTGGACCCGGGGCGTGAAGTGCTCCACCTGGGCGCGGTCGGAGCTCCAGCGGGCGCTCGGGGAGACGACGAGGCCGGCCAGGGCCACCAGCACGCGGTCGTAGTTCACCCGCCAGCCGGCCCAGTCGCGCCACGCCTGGTCGAGATTGCGCTTCAGCGGGACGTCGGCGGCGCGGAGCTCGACCAGCAGGAGGTCGTACTCCCGACGGGTGACCGATATGGGATCGTCGGGACGGGGATCGGAGTCGTGTTCGATGCCGAAGTAGGTGGCGATGCGGCGCAGGCTGACGTAGCCGGTGCGGATCAGGATCTGCGCCCGCGCCGAGGGCGGCCGGTCGATCGTCGACGCCACCACCGCCGCCGTGTCGAGCACGCAGCCGGCCGCCGTCAGCCAGTTGCGGTCGGGCTGCGGCGAACGGAAGAACACGAGGGCCGGGTTGGAGGTGTGGCTCTCCTCCAGGTCGGCGAACCACGTCTCCCACAGGGCGAAGTCGGCCTCGATCGACGGTAGGAGCCCGATGATGTGGTAGCGGGCCAGCCAGGCGCCGACGGTGGGAGGTGATCCGGCCCGGGCCTCGAGCATCCCGACGAGCACCTCCCGCCGGTTGAAGGCGCCGTAGAGCGAGGGCAGGTAGGAGATCATCAGGGCGACTATCCCGAGGCCGATCGTCGCCTCGGTGAAGCACAGCACGATGTGCCCCAGGCCGGGCGGGCGGTCGAAGCCGAGGGTCAGCATCGACGAGCCGCTGACGATGAACGCCTCGCGGAACGGGTCCAGGCCGGTGCCCCAGTAGATGAGGGTGTAGGCGATGATGATCAACGCCACCCAGATGCCGGGCAGCAGCAGCAGGGCGACTGGCGCGTAGAAGGCCAGGATGCGGTCTCGAGATGCGTACGAGCGCCGCTCGTGCGCCACGAGGTCGAAGACGCGGATCAGCGCGACCCACTCCGCTCGCACGAGGCTCGACGACTCGGCGCGCGGCAACACCACCGTCTTGAGCGCCGAGAACAACACGAAGACCACGAGAGCGACGCCCGCCACTACGGCCACGACTTGCAGAACCACCACGCCGCCACTCTCGCACGCGCCCGCGCCGCACCCGCCCCTCCCGCCGCCGTGGCCCCGCCCGGCGGCTCCCCGGCCCGACCGCTCTTCGCCTCAGGCGCCCGTTGGTGCAGATTCCGCCCCGATCCCCGACACAAGCGACGATCCACGCGACCCGCCGCGCCGATCCACGCCCGACCCGCCGCGACGATCCACGCCCGGGGCGCCCGTCCTCGCGGAATCCGCGATGTTCGGCGACACGAACGGGTCCGGCCGGATCTGTCACACCCCGGCGTAGCGTCCATCCCGCACTTCCCCCTCGCGCCCGTCTGCTCACGCGCCTGGAGGTCGTGCCGTGTACCACTCGCCTCGTTCTCGTTCTCGTTCCCGATCCCGCCATACGCGACTCCGAACCGACGTCCCGTCGCCGGGCCTGCCGCTCACCAGCCCCGACGAAGCCCTCCGCATCGTCCTCGCCGCCGCCTCGGACCCACCTCGGGCCGAGACCATCGCCGTGCTGCTCGACAGTGCCCACCGCGGCCTCAGCCCCTGCGTGGTCTGCGACGGGGCCTCCACTGCGAGCCAGGTCATCGAGCTGGGCCGGCTCGTCGGAACCCTCGCGGCCCAGCAACCTGCGGTGGGTGCGGTCGTTCTCGCCACCGCCCGCCCCGGACGTGGTCTCGAGCTCGCCGCCGACGACGAGAGCGCCTTCTATCGCCTCCGCCACGACCTGGCCGACGCAGGCGTCGACCTTCTCGATTGGTTCGTGCTCGACGACGGCCTGGCCGCCTCGGTCTGCGAGCTCACCGACGGCTGCTGGCGCTGGATGGGGGAGGCGCCCCCATGGTGATCCGCCGCAATCCGGTTGCCCGCAGTCCGCCCTCCGGATAGACCGCGTCGGTGCTCGCCTATCTCTTGTGGCACTCCCCACGGGACGACGACGCGGCGCGCTACTGCGCCGGGCTCGTCGCCTTCCATCGCGCCCTGGCGGCCGATCCGCCGACGGGGTACGCCGGGTCGTGGACCCTGCGCGTCCCTCCGGTCGACTGGTTGCCAGCCGCTGACGCGCACTACGTCGACTGGTACCTCGTCGACGACTTCGCTGCCCTCGGCGTCCTCAACGAGGCCGCGGTGAGCGGGCGGCGCCAGATTCCGCACGATGCCGTGGCCGGCATGGCTCGCGCGGGAACGGCGGGCGTCGTGGGCCGGCTGGGAGGCGCGGCGACGGTCGCGGCGTCGCTGCCGCCGTTGTCGTCGTTGCCGTCACAAGAGGCGGCGCTGACGATGGTCGACAAGCCCACCGGGATGAGCTACGGGCGCTTCACCGACGCGCTCCTGGCGGCGGTACCGGGGGCGTCGTGCTGGATGCGTCAGATGACGCTTGGTCCGGGCCCGGAGTTCCTCGTGCTCGGCGGCGCCAATGAGCCCGAACTGCCGTGGCCCACATTGCGGCTCCCCGGCACGATCGTCGCGGTGTGACGAGCACGCCTCAGGGACCCAGCCATCATGAGGAGCAGCGGCCGGCTCGGCGGGCCGCCGGCGACAACCGCAGCCCGGCGCGGCGCAGGCGGGTGACCAGCTCGCGGCTCGGCACGGGCACGGCGCCGAGCTCGATGGCGCGCGCCCGGCCTTCCTCGTGGACGTCGGAGTGGTCGCCCTGGAACGCACGGCGAGGATGTCGAGCCGCTCGGCGAACTCGTGGAGCTCCTCGATACTCACGTCGCTGACGAGGTGGCACCACCGCCGGCCCCGCCAGGGCCAGCGGGCTTCGTCGACGAGGAGCGCCACGGCCGCCATCATGACGGGCGTGGACGAGGAACTACGCGACCGCTGGACCACCGACCTCGGCCGGGGCCGGGTCGCCACGACGACACTCGATCGGCTCCTGACCCGATATCGAGAGCCGCATCGTCACTATCACGCTCTGCCGCACGTGCTGCGAGTGCTGCGCACCGTCGACGAGCTGCTCACGGTCGTGGCCGTGCCGGATCCGGGCGCGGTGCGGCTGGCGGCCTGGTACCACGACGCCGTGTACGACCCGACCGCGGCGGGCGGCGCCAACGAAGCGGCGAGCGCGGCGTTGGCCCGGCGCGATCTCGAAGCCCTCGGGCAGTCACCGGCGCGGCTGGATGCGGTCGAGCGCCTCGTCCTGATGACGGCGTCACACCGGCCGACGGGCAACGACGACGAGGCCGTGCTCTGCGACGCCGACATGGCGATCCTCGCCGCCGATCCGGCTACGTACACGGCCTACGCCACCGGGGTGCGCGCCGAGTACGGCCACCTCGCCGAGGCCGAGTGGAGTCAAGGCCGAGGGGCGGTGCTGCGCTCGCTGCTCGACGCACGCACGCTGTTCCACACCGCGCCGATGTACGGCCGCGAAGCCACGGCCCGAGCCAACATGGCGGCTGAGCTGGCGTCGTTGGAGTGAGCGGCGACGCTCAGCCGGGATGGCAGGCGCACGCCGGACCACATGGCCCGCCGCCGCCCTCACCGAACGCCGACGGCAACGAGGCGGCGGATGCGCCGCTCGGCACCGAGGCGAAGACCGACAGCAGTCGGACGGCGCCCGCATGACCATCGGGGCACGTCGCCGGCTCCGACGAATCGCTCATCGGGCGGCGCAGCTCGAAGCGGGCGTCGCACGTGGGGCAGCGGTACTCGTAGGTCGCCATCGAGTCCGAGTGTAGGGCCGCATCGGCGGACCGGGCGGGCGGACCAATCGGACAGTGAGGCGGCGGAGCCAGTGATCGTCAGCGGAGTGAGTCAGCCGACGGAGTCCCTGATCGTCAGCGGAGTGAGTCAGCCGACGGCGTCCGTGATCGTCAGCGGGCCGAGTCAGGCGGCGGCGATGTCAGCGGGTCGAATCAGCCGCCGACGCTGACGGTGGCCGCCTCCGGGAGGGCGGCGGCGGCGCCGCGGGACCGGCCGCCGGTCGGTGAGCCGGGCCGGGTGACCGCGACGACGGCGTTCGGCTCGGGCGTCACACCCTCGACGGCCGGGTCGAGCTGCACGAAGTCAGCGGGCGTCGTGCCGATCTCCTGCAGGCCTTCGGTGACGCCGGCGACGAGGGCGCCGACCTGGCCAAGGGCTTCGATGACCAGGTCCCGGCCCGCCATCAGCGACCGGATCTGGGCGCTGGCCAGGTCGCGGCGCCGAACGAGCTCTCGCAACACGGCGGTCCGGTGATCCATGGCGTCCTGGATGAGCCTCTCGGATTCGACGTCGGCCTGGCGGCGGGTGAGCTCGGCATCGGCGTCGGCCTGGGTGAGGGTGACGCGCACGTACTCGTCGGCCTCGGCGCGCACGCGCTCGCCGTACTCGTCGACCTCGCGCAGCCGGCGCTCGCAGTCGATGCGGGCCTGCCGCAGCATCCGCTCGGCATGAGCGTCGGCCTCGCGCACGCGACGGGCGGCGTACTCGTCGGCTTCCTCAACGGTGCGCGCCGCCGCTTCCTCAGCGCGCCGGCGGGCAGTGTCGGCCGCCTCACGCGACGCTTCGAGCATCCGCGCCGCCTCCTCGCCGAGGAACCCGGCGACGGTGGCTTCGGTGAGCCGTTCATTGGCCTTGGCCTCGGCGACCTCGAGCGCTTTCTCGAGAGCCGCGGTCTGGTGCTTGAGCCGCGTGATCTCCGCCGAAACGGAGCGAGCGAAGCCCTGCACCTCGATCGGATCGAACCCCCGACGCACGACAGGGAAGTTGGCCCGGGCCACGTCCTCGGGGTTTGACGTGTCAAGTAGCCAGCCGGTTGCGTCCATAGGCGGAACATAGGCAGCATTACGAACCCGTGAACATGGGCCGTCCGACCCCTTCACCGCCCCGCCAGACTGATGTCAGTGATGGCGTTCGTGCTCGTTCAGAGCCCGCGCTCGGCTGTCCTTCTGTCGTCAAGGGCGACGACACAGGCCTGCTCGGAGCGCCGCTCGTCAACGGAAGTCGCGGCTCGGCAACGAGCCTGCCGTCGGCAGGTGATCGAGCCACTCGGCCACCACGTTCACCACCCCCTCGGCCTTCTCGATCCGGCCCCGGACGAGGAGGGCCGATGCGCCCCGGGCCACCCGCCGGTAGCGCGCCCAGCACCCCTTCGAGCACACGATGTTGATGAGCCCGGTCTCGTCCTCCAGGTTGATGAACGTGGTGCCCTGGGCGGTGGCCGGTCGCTGGCGGTGTGTCACCACGCCCCCCACCACGACGCGCGAGCCGTTCTCGCACGCGAGCAGCCGATCGGCCGGGACGGCTCCCAACGCATCGAGGTGCGGCCGCACGAACTTGGTGGGGTGCCCGTCGGGCGCCACGCCGGTGGCCCACAGGTCGGCCACCGCTTCCTCGCGCTCGCTCATCCCGGGCAGCGCCGGCGCGTCGGCTCCCGTGACGACACCGGCCAACCGTCCGGGACGGGACTGGGCCACCGACCCCACCACCCACAGCGCCTCCCGTCGGGTCAGCCCGAAGCACCCGAAGGCACCGGCCGTGGCCATGGCCTCCAGGTGGCGCAGCGTGAGCGACGGCACCCGTCGCACGACGTCCTCCACCCCGGCGTACGGGCGTCCGGCGGCGATCTCGGCGGCGAGGTCCTTCCCGATGGATCGCACGTAGTCGATCCCGAGCCGCACGGCCTGACCACCGGTCGAGTCGGCGCACGGCTCGAGCGTGGACGTGTCGGCCGACTCGTTCAGGTCGGGGGTGCGCACGACGACACCGTGGCGGCGGGCGTCCTGCACGAGGGAGTGCGGTGAGTAGAAGCCCATCGGCTGGGCATTGAGCAGTGCGGCGCAGAACGCCGCCGGTTCGTGCAGCTTGATCCACGCCGACGCGTACACCAGCGAGGCGAACGACACCGAGTGCGACTCGGGGAAGCCGTAGTTGGCGAAGGCGGCCATCTTGTCGAAGATCTCGTCGGCCACGGCTCCCGTGATGCCGTTGGCAGCCATTCCGTCGTACAGCCGGCTCCGGAGCTGCTCCATCCGTCGCCGGCTGCGCTTCGAGCCCATGGCCTGGCGGAGCTGGTCGGCCTCGGCCGGCGTGAAGCCAGCGACGTCGATCGCCATCTGCATGAGTTGCTCCTGGAACAGCGGCACACCCAACGTCCGTTCCAGCGAGCCCTTCAGGAGCGGATGAAGGTAGGTCACCGGCTCCTGGCCGTTGCGGCGCCGGATGTAGGGGTGCACCGACCCGCCCTGGATGGGTCCGGGCCGGATGAGGGCGACCTCCACCACGAGGTCGTAGAACTCGCGGGGCCGCAGGCGCGGCAAGGTGGCCATCTGGGCTCGGCTCTCGACCTGGAACACGCCCACCGAGTCGGCCTGGCACAGCATCTCGTAGACCTCGGGCTCGTCCTGGGGGATGTTCCACAGCTCCAGGTTCGAGCGGCGGTGCTCGTTGATGAAGTCGATGGCCCCGTGCAGGGCGGTGAGCATGCCGAGACCCAGGAGGTCGAACTTCACCAGCCCGACGGCGGCGCAGTCGTCCTTGTCCCACTGCAGCACCGACCGGTTCTCCATGCGGGCCCACTCGACGGGACAGACGTCGATGACGGGCCGGTCGCAGATCACCATCCCCCCCGAGTGGATGCCGAGATGCCGAGGAAAGTCCTCCACCTCGGTGGCCAGGGCCAAGACGTTGTCGGGGATGTCGTGATCGGGCTGGGCCATCGTGACCTCGACGCGACCCCAGTGATCGACCTGCTTCGACCAGGCGTCCTGCTGGCCCGGCGAGAAGCCGAGGGCCTTGGCCATGTCACGCACGGCCGAGCGGGCCCGGTAGGTGATGACGTTGGCGACCTGGGCCGTGTGGTCCCGCCCGTAGATCTCGTAGACGTGCTGGATTGCCTCCTCACGACGATCCGATTCGATGTCGAGGTCGATGTCCGGCGGCTCGTCGCGCTCGGCCGACAGGAAGCGCTCGAAGAGCAGCTTGCGTTGCACGGCGTCGACGCTCGTGATGCCCAGGGCGTAGCAGACCGCCGAGTTGGCGGCGCTCCCTCGTCCTTGGCAGTAGATGTTCTTCTGCCGACAGAACTCGGCGATCTCCCACACCACGAGGAAGTAGCCGGGGAACCCGAGGCGCTCGATGACCTCGAGCTCGTGGTCGATCACCAACCACGCATCGGGCCGGTCGGCGCGGGTGCCGTAGCGACGAAGGGCGCCACCGATGACGAGCTGGCGCAGATAGCCCATCTCGTCGAGGCCCTCCGGACACGGGAACGGCGGCAGGCTCGGAGCCACGAGGGTGAGGTCGAAGGCCAGGGCCCGGCCCAACTCGGCGGCGGCCGCCACGACGCCGGGATAGCGCTCGAAACGGCGCTGCTGCTCGAGTCCCGACCGCAGGTGGGCTGCCGCCGCCGCGGGCAGCCACGGATCGAGCTCGTCCAGACTGCGGCGGGCCCGCACCGCCGCCAGGGCGGTGGCGAGGGGCCGCTCGGCCGGGGTGGCGTAGTGGACGTTGGCCGTGGCGACACAGCCGACGTCGTGGCGGGCCGCCAATTCGGCCAAGGCGTCGTTGCGGACCGTGTCGAGCGGGTCGCCGTGGTCCCACAGCTCGACGACCACGCGGTCGCGGCCGAAGGCGTCGATCAGGCGGGACAGTTCGCGGGCGGCCACGGCCGGTCCGTCGGCCACGAGAGCGGCCGGCACGAGACCCTTGCGGCAACCGGTGAGGACGACCCAGTGACCGGCGCCCGCCTGGGCCAGGGCATCGAGGGAGAATCGGGGCGCGCCTTTCTCCCCGGCCAGTTGTCCCCGACTGATGGCGGCGGCCAAGCGGGCGTAGCCGGGGGGTCCGTCGGCCAGGATGACGAGGTGGCGACCCTCGGGATCGGGTTCGCCGTTCTGGGGCCGGCTGACGTCGAGGGTGAGCTCGGTCCCGAAGACCGTCGGCAAGCCCACCGCCCGGGCCGCTTCGGCGAAACGCACCACGCCGTAGAAGCCGTCGTGGTCGGTGAGGGCGAGGGCGTCGAGGCCCAGCCGGGCCGCCTCTTCGGCGAGAGCCTCGGGATGAGAGGCGCCGTCGAGGAAGGAGAAATTGGAGTGGCAGTGCAGTTCGGCGTACGGGATGGCCCCGGGGCGACGCTCGACGACGGCCTCGTACGGCTGGCGCTTGCGGCTCCAGGCCGGGCTGTCGCCTCCCGCGTTCCACGACGGCGACCCCAGCGTGCGGCCGTTCGACAACCGCCGTTCCAGCTCGCTCCAGGTGATCGGAGGGTTGCGCCAACCCATACTTCAGTCTCGAACATGTGTTCGTCCGGCGTCAAGTCAGGGCCGGTGCCGCCCCCGAGCCTCACCCACGGCCGCCATGAACCGGTGCTCCTGGTACCGGAACAGGCCGTATCCCACGGCGACGGCCACCACGATCCCGACGATGGCGGCGACAGCCGTCGGCGTCCCGAGGTCACCGATGGCGAAGGCGACGGCGGCCCCGGTGAAGAGGGCCTCGACGGCTCCGACCGTGGAGGCGATGGTGAGCGTGGCCCGCCACCTCGAGCGGTGCACACCCGTGTCGAGCAGTTGGTCGATCGCTTGCTGGCTCCCCGGCGCCGGGAAGAAGTCGACCGCTTCGGGAACGAGACCGCTGAAGTAGCCCCGGATGCGTTGGATCGCCTGCAGCGCCCGCACGTCCTCGATGGCGATCTCCACCAGTCGGAAGAAACTGAGAAGTCCGAGGAGCACGACAATCGGTATCGCCGCGTAGGCGACGGGTGCGACCGCATCGGTGGCGCCCGCCAGGAAGCCGAGGGCGAGCACGGTGCCGGTGAGCGTGGTGAAGAACATCGAGGCGCGCGTACCCGCCTCGGCAATGCTGGACGCCCGGATGCCCTGTAACGCGAAGTACTCGCTGCCGAGCGCCGCCTCGAACGCGGCGCGTCGATCACCTTCCTCGCTCATCGATCTGGCAGTGTGGCACGGCCCACGTGGCCATCATCCGGCTCTTCGCACCGGCGTCACCTCCACTCGGTCGGCCCGTGCGACAC
>JBKOXV010000167.1:0-8281 GCA_046725105.1 bacterium
ACTTCCCCGAGAACGTCCTGCTGGCCGAGATCTACGCCGGCGCCCTCGAAGCCAAGGGAGCCAAGGTCACCCGCAAGCTGAACATCGGCAACCGGGAGACCTACTACAAGGCCATCGCCGGCGGGGAGCTGGACCTGTTGCCCGAGTACACCAACTCGCTGTTGTCGTTCGTCGAGCGCCAGAAGGACCCCAACGCCGTGCCGAAGGCCAAGAACATCGCCGAGCAGGTCACCGAGCTGAAGGCCAATCTGCCGTCCAACCTCACCGTGCTCGAGCCCTCCACGGCTGAGGACAAGGACGTCATCGTCTGCAACAAGGCGACCGAGGACAAGTACGGGTTCAAGACGCTGTCGGACCTGGCCGCCAAGTCGGGTGAGATCACCTTGGGTGGCCCGCCCGAGTTCGCCACCCGTTCGCCCTTCGGCATCCCCGGCTTCAAGCAGTTCTACAACGCCACCTTCAAGGCCTTCACGCCGCTGGAGATCGGCCCGCCCCTGATCGACGCTCTCAAGTCGAACGCCGTCAACTGCGGCAACCTGTTCTCCACCATGTCCGGCATCACCACCAACAACTTCACGGCCCTCGACGACGACAAGACCCTCGTGCCCAACGAGGCGGTCCTGCCTCTCATCGCCCAGGCCAAGGCCGATCCCGCCGTCACCGCCGCGCTGAACGCCGTCAGCTCCAAGCTGAACACCGACGGCCTGAAAGCCATGATGGTGGAGATCGAGGTCGACAAGAAGGCCGAGGCCGACGTGGCCAAGGCGTGGCTGAGCCAGAACGGCTTCACCCAGTAGCGACGGTCAGGCCGGGCGCCGGATCTCGGTGGCCCCTCGCGTGTGGGGCCACAGCGGCTCGGGAATCGCCACCGACCCGTCAGGCTGGCGATACACCTCGAGCAGCGTGGCCAGCACGCGGGGCACGGCCAGGGCCGATCCGTTCAGCGTGTGGATCATCTCGGTGCCCTTGCCCTCGGCGGGCCGGTACCGGATGTTGCCCCGCCGGGCCTGGTAGTCGCTGAACCACGACACCGAGCTGACCTCCAGCCATCGATCGCAGCCGGGCGCGTAGACCTCGATGTCGATGCTCCGGTGGTGGCTCTGGCCCAGGTCGCCCGTGCAGATGTCGACGAGCCGGTACGTCAGCCCGAGCGTGGCCACGGCGGCCACGGCCCGCTCCAGCAGCTCGTCGAGGAGGGCCGGGGCCTGCGCCGGAGTGGCGTAGGCCAAGATCTCCACCTTGTCGAACTCGTGCACCCGAAGCAGCCCGCGGGTGTCACGCCCGGCCGAACCGGCCTCACGCCGGAAGCACGGGGTGACGGCCATGAACCGCGCCGGCAGGTCGGCCTCGGCGTAGACCTCGTCGCGGCCGATGGACGTGAGCGGCACCTCGGCCGTCGGGATGCACCACAGGTCGTCTCGCTCGACGGCGTAGGCGTCGTCGGCGAACTTCGGCAGCTGGCCCGTGGCCGTCAGGGTGGCCGTGGTGATGAGCGACGGCGGCCGGATCTCCTCGAAGGCGTCGGCGTTGCGGTCGAGGGCGATTTGGCACAGGGCCCGGCTCAGCGTGGCGCCGAGGCCGCGCAGCATCGTGAACATCGACCCGGAGATCTTGGCGGCCCGCTCCGTGTCGAGGATGCCGAGCTCGGCGCCGATGTCCCAGTGCGGCACCCGCTGGTGATCGGCGTAGTCGGCGGGGGCCAGGCCATCCGTGCGCAGCACGACGTTGTCGGCCTCGCTCTTGCCGTCGGGAGCGTCGTGGGCCGGGATGTTCGGGATGCGCAGCAGCAGGTCGCGCAAGTCGGCCTCGACGTCGTCGGCCTGCCGGGCCAGGTCGGCTTCGACGTCGCCGAGGCGGCGGCTCTCGCTCATGGCCGCCTCGGCGGCGCCGGTGTCGCCCGCCGCCCGCAGCCGGCCGACCTGCTTCGAGAGCTCGTTGACCAGTCGGCGCAGCTGGTCGCGCTGGGCCGTCAGGTCCCGCAGCTCCCTGTCGAGCTCGGCGGCCGCATCGAGCTGGTCGAGCAGCGTCGGGTCGTGGCGGCGCGCCATGGCCGCCTTCACCGCGGCCAGGTCGGTGCGCAGCCGCCGGACGTCGATCACGAGCGACGAGGGTACCGGCGCCGCCTCACTCGGCGTTCAGGACGGACAGCTCCTCGCCCTCCGCGGCCGGTTCGCGTTCGTGTTCGGCGATCGGCGCCGGCGCCCGCAGCGACGACGGCAGGTTGCGGTACACGATCACCGAGGCGATCAGGGCGACGGCGGCGCCGACGAGCGTCGCGATCGACATACCCGACAGATAGGCGTTCTGCGCCGACGACACGATCTGAGCCCCTTGGCTCCCGCCGACCTCGCCCCCGACCTGGAGGGCGCCGGACAGTCCGGAGTCGGCGAGGGCGTGCGATGCGGGCGGCAGTCCGGCGATGGCCGATGCGATCTCGGCGTTGTACCGCGACGCCACGATGCTGCCCAACACGGCCACGCCGAGGGCGCCACCGAGCTCGCGTGTGGTGTCGTTCATGGCCGACCCCACGCCGGCTCGCCCGAGAGGCACCGCCGACATGATCGAGCCGGTGAGCGGCGAGACGCACAGCGCCATCCCGGTGGCCATGATGACCATCGGCACGACGAGCAGCAGGTAGGGCGTGTCGACCTGGAGGCGCCCGAAGATGGTGAGGCCGACGGCGACCAGGATCAGGCCGAGGGCGACCACCCGGTTGACACCGATGCGGGCCGCCAGCCGTGGCGTCTGCGGGGCCACGAACATCAGCACGGCGGCGAAGGGCAGGCCGGCCAAGCCGGCGGCGAAGGCGTCGTAGCCCAAGACCAGCTGGAGGTACTGCGTCAGGAGGAAGAACGTGCCGAACATGGCGAAGTACACGAACGCCACGCCGGCCGACGCCACGGAGAACCGCTTGTCCTTGAACAGGCCGAGGCTCAGCATGGGGTGGGTGCTGTGGAGCTCCCACCAGATGAAGGCGCCGAGCACGACCACGGCGCTGGCGAACCACGCCACGCTCTCGGCGCTGGCCCAGCCGTGGTCGGGGGCCTCGATGATGGCGTAGACGAGGGCGCTGACGCCCACGATCGACAGGACGGCGCCGATCGGGTCGAGGCGGCCGTGCGCCGGGTCGCGCGAGGTCGGCAGGATGAACCACCCCGCCACCAGGGCGAGCAGGACGATCGGCACGTTCACGAGGAAGACCGAACCCCACCAGAAGTGCTCGAGCAGGTACCCGGAAGCGATGGGGCCGACGGCGGCTCCGCCGCCGGCGATGCCAGCCCACACGGCGATGGCCTTGGTGCGCTCGTGGGGCGGGAAGACGTTCGTGATGATCGACAACGTGGCCGGCATGACGAAGGCGGCGCCGAAGCCCATGATCGAGCGGCCGGCGATGACGGCCGATGAGGAATCCTGGAGGGCGGCGAAGAGCGCTCCGAACAGGAAGATCAGCAGACCGACCTGGAGGGCTCCCTTGCGGCCGAAGCGGTCGCCGAGGGCGCCCCCGCTGAACAGGAAGCCGGCGAAGACGAGCCCGTAGGCGTCGACCATCCACTGCAGCTCGCTGGTGCTGGCCCCCAGGTCTCTCGAGATCGTGGGAATGGCCACGTTCAGCGAGGTGTTACCTACGATTATCAGCATGAGGCTGGTGCAGAGCACCGCCAGGATCCACCAACGGCGGGCCAGCACGTCGGGTGCGATGGTCACGGCGGCGACGTCGGACCCGTTTCGGGAGTCAGCCATGTCATCCCTTCCTGTGCGCAATCGCTACTGGATCGTATCGCCGAATGTGGCCGCCACAAAGGTCGGATGTCACATTTCGCCTCGAGTCGCTACTATTCAGTAGCGATGGGAACGATGCGCAGCGAACGCGCCCGTGATGAGGTGCTGGAGGCCACGGCCGACCTCATGACCGAGGTCGGGCTCGAGCGCACCACCATCGACGAGATCGCCGCTCGCTCGGGCGTGGCCAAGACCACGATCTACCGGCACTGGCCCACCAAACAGGCGCTCCTGATCGCCGCCGTGCGCAACTGCCTCGAGTACACCCCCACGCCCAACACGGGTGATCTGCGCACCGACCTGGTGGCGTGCTTCGACTCGATGGTGCGAGCCAGTGCCGGCAGCCGAGTCGGGAAGATGCTCACCTCGCTGCTCGACGGAGCGGCGCGCGACCCCGAGCTCGACCGCCTGCTGCGTGCCTACATGGTCGACCGCAGCCTGCCGCTGCGCACCGTGCTCCAGCTCGCCCAGGGCCGCGGAGAGCTCCCGGCCGACCTCGATCTCCACCTCGCCGCCGCCCTCTTCATCGGGCCGGTCACCTACCGCAAGACGATCCTGCGCGAGCCGCTCACCGACGAGTACGTCGAAGCCATCGTCGACGCCGGGCTGCGGGCCCTCCGGGCCGGAGCCCTCGCCGGATGTTGACCACCTCCCGACTCGTCACGTCAACGAGCGGTTTTCGCTCGTCCCGGTGACGAGAACGTCGTGCGGGGTGCGCGCCCCGTGACGACTCAATGGCCGGCGAGGCGGCGCACCCAGTCGAGTCGCTCGTCGAGCCAGCCCAACAGGCCCAGGCCGTCGTCGAGCAGGGCCGGCGGCGACGAGATCAACGTGTCGGCAGCGAGCAGCCGGTGCCAATCGACGTCGACCGGCCCGGATCGGGGCGCGCCGGTGGGGGTGCGGAACGACACGCGGGCCCGCTCCATGATCCGGATGACCTCCTGGGCCACGATGCCGTAGCCGATCGTGGTCGGGTGCACACCGTCGAGTGAGAACAACCCGCCGTCGACGCGGCCGCCCGGGCCGGAACGGAAGAACCGCGTGTTGGGAACGGGGTCCAAGGCCTTGACCGGGTCTGGCAACGGATACTCCTGCCACCACGGCGGCCGGGCGGCCGGGTCGGTGAGGTACCGCTTGCTGGCCAGGCTGTCGAGCAGGCCGCCGAGGTCGAAGACAAGCCAGTCCAGGCCGTCGGTGCGAGCGGCGCGCACCGAGTCGATGATGGTGGCGTTGTAGGCGTCGATGGCCGAATCGACGGCGCGCGCCTGGTCACCGGTGATGTGGGGGTCGTAGCGGGGCTCGAACGACGTGGCGTCGATCCACGGGCGGGTGTAGTAGGGGAAGTAGCGGGACCCGTGGGCCAGCTTGGCCGGCAACCCGCGTGCCACCGGCGCGATCGTCACCGACGGCACGGTGGCGACGATCACGTGGCGCGCCTGGATCGTGCGGAGCCGAGCCACGAGCTGGCCCCACTCCCGGGTGAAGTGCGAGGGCCGCCACACCGTGTACTTGGCCTTCTCGGTCAGATCGGCGAAGTCGTCGCCGCTCCAGCACAGCTCCAGCTTCAGCATCGAGGCGAGGGCGTTGTTGGACCCGATGATCACCACGAGGGTCTCGATGCCGCCGTCGTTCCCGAGGGCCTCGGCGGCGTCGATCGCAGTCTGGGTGCCGTGCTCGGCGTGGGCCGGCCCGAGCACGCGCAGGGCAGCCCGGGCGGTGTCGCTCTCGACGACCTGCTTCCACGGCAGGACGTTGTCCGACGCCGGATGATCGGCGAGCATCTTGGCGATGGCGTCGTAGCCGGTGCTGAGGAGGTCGCGCACGTCCCAGCCGTAGACCGAGAGGTTGTGCGGCGTGGCCCGCAGCATCGGCACTCGATCGTCCGCCTCCCGCTCCCAGAAGTCCTCGATGCCGTCGAGGTAGCCGTTGGCGAACCACGCCGCCTTGAACAACTCCGCCAGGCTGACGCCGGTGCCGTAGCGGGTCTGGAGGGCCCGCAGCAGGCGCTCCACGTCGACAGGAAGACCTCCGGGGCCGTTGGGCGGCTCGTAGACCGGGTACCGGAAGACGTCGGGCGGCGACGGGTCGGCGACGGGCGGCGCGAGGCGCAGGCCGAGCTCGTAGGCGACGATGGCCGGCCACGACACCTCGGTGCGGAAGATGGCGCCGCTCATGAACCCGTGGCTGATGGAGTCGCCCAGCGTCACCAGGCGATGGGTCGTCTCGGCGGCCGGGGCCGCCGCGACGGCGATTCCCAGGGTGGGATCGGCCTCCGGCCGGCGAGCCTCTCTGTGGATCTCGACCTCGGCGGGCACCTCGGACACGCAGCCATCAGCCATGACTCACCCCTCGTGACCTGCATCGGCTCGGACGAGCACGCTACGTCAACAACACGAGTCGTGCCCGAGCCTCGCGAATACCGATGGGTTCGGCGCCCGAACGCCGTCGAACTCGAAAACGGTCATCGGACGGGCGGCCGGCCGACGATGATCAGAGGTGGCGCGCACGCGACGAAAGGAACCCGACCTGATGACAGCTGCCGTCCTGACCCAGGGCCTCGAGCGTCGCTTCGGCGAGAACTGGGCCGTCGCCGGCGTCGATCTCGACGTGGCGCCGGGCGAGATCTACGGATTCCTCGGCCCCAACGGAGCAGGGAAGACCACGACGCTGCGGATGCTGTGCACCCTCCTGCTGCCCACGGCGGGCCGGGCCGAGGTGGCCGGCCATGACGTCGCCGCCGACCCAGAAGAGGTGCGGCTGCGGATCGGCGTGGCCCTGCAGGACGCCGCGCTCGACGACAAGCAGACGGGGCGGGAGCTGCTGCGGCTGCAGGGCCGCCTCTACGGGCTGCGGGCCAAGGAGGTCGAGCAGCGCCTCGCCGACCTGACCACGCTGGTCGACATCGGCGCCGCCCTCGACGACCGGATCGGCACGTACTCGGGCGGTATGAAGCGGCGCCTCGACCTGGCCGCCGCGCTGGTCCACAACCCCGACGTGTTGTTCCTCGACGAGCCAACCACCGGGCTCGATCCCATCAGCCGGGCCAAGGTGTGGGAGGAGGTGCGCCGGCTCAACGAGCAGCTCGGCATGACCATCTTCCTCACGACCCAGTACCTGGAGGAGGCCGACCAGCTGGCCGATCGGGTCGGCATCATCAACGACGGTCGCATCGTCGCCGAAGGCACCCCCGAGGAGTTGAAGCGCAGCGTCGGCACCGATCTCGTCGTCGTCGAGGTCGAGGGCGACTGCGCTCCGGCCGCCGAGGTTCTCGAGCGCCTCGACGCCATCGATTCCGTCGGCATCGCCGGCCACGAGCTCCTCGCCCACACTACCGACGGTGCCGCCGCCGTCAGCCCGGTGGCAGTGGCCCTGTCGACGGCGAGCATCCGGGTACGGACCCTGACCCTGCGCACGCCCACCCTTGACGACGTGTTCCTCCAGCTCACCGGCGCTCACATCCAGGAGGGCAAGTAATGACCGCCACCACGACCGCCGCCACCTCGCCGCCGGCGGCACCGCCCTCCACCCAGATCCGGGCGCGCAAGGCGGGATTCGCCGCCGACCTCGTGTCCGTAGCGGGCCGGGCCTTGCGCCGCCTGCCTCGAGAGCCCGAAGCCATCGTGCCGGCGCTGGTCGTCCCGGTGTTCTTCTACGTCGTGAACGTCGGAGCGCTCGAAAACTTCGCCGAAGGCGCCGGCGCCGTCGGCGACTTCAAAGCGTTCCAGCTGCCGGTGGCGATCATCTTCGCCGTCACGGGCGTGAGCCAGGCCACGGCCCTCGTCACCGACATCCAGGACGGCTACTTCGACCGGCTGCTGATGACGCCCATCAAGCGCCTGGCCCTGCTCCTCGGCCTGATGGTGGCCGACCTGGTGCTGGTGATGGGCCTGTCGCTCCCCGTGCTGGCGCTCGGCTTCGCCACCGGTGTCCGGTTCGACACCGGTGTGGTGGGCGTGGTGGTGTTCGTGCTGCTGGCCGGGTTCTGGGGCCTGGTCTACACCGGCTTCCCGTACGCCATCGCCCTGAAGACAGGCAACCCCGGCGCGGTGGCCTCGAGCTTCCTCATCTTCTTCCCGTTCGCCTTCCTCACGACGTCGTTCCTGCCCAAGGACGCGCTGAGCGGATGGCTGTCGGCCGTCGCCACCGTCAATCCGGTCACCTATCTCCTGGAGGGCTTGCGCTCGCTCATCACCGAGGGCTGGGCGTGGGGCGACCTGGCGTGGGCAGTGCTCTCCGTGGCGGGGGTGGGCGTCGTGTCGATGGGCCTCGCCTTCGCCGCCCTCCACGGCCGCCTCAAGCGGGGCTGACCGGGAAGTTGGATGCGTGAGTGCCCGAAAGGGCACTCAGGCGCCCAACTTCGCGGGGTCAGGGCTCCGGGGCGGGCGGGACCCGCTCGAACTCCTCCTCGACCTGGTCGAAGGTGAGGGGCTCCTCGTCGTGGCCGATGATCTCGACGTCGGGCATCCGGCGCCGCCCGTAGGCGTTCTCCTCTTCCCAGTTC
>JBKOXV010000163.1:0-5713 GCA_046725105.1 bacterium
GGCTGCCAGCTGGCAGAGGAGCTCCACCAGGCAGGCCGCGACGTGGTCCTCGCCTGCGGCAAGGGGCCGTGGTTCCCCCGCCGGCTGGGCGACCGCGACCTGGTCTGGTGGGCGGCCGAGACCGGGTACCTCGATGCCCCCGTCGGCTCGCTTCCGTCGCCGACGGCGCGCTTCACGGCGAACCCCCTCACCACCGGTCATCACGGGGGCCGTGATCTCCACCTGCGAACCCTGGACGCGATCGGCGTCCGCCTGGAGGGTCGGTTCCTCGGGTGGGACGGAAGGACCTTCCGCTTCGCTGCGGACCTGTCCGAAAGCGTCGCCTGGGGCGACGAGTGGTACGCGATGTTCGCCCGCCTGATCGGCAGCCTCGCGGAGGAACGCGGGATGGAGCGGGTGGACATCCCCGGGCCGGATCGGTTCGTCGACCGGTCGACGGGCTCGGTCGACGCCGCCGGTTTCGGCACGGTCATCTATGCGGGAGGGTTCCGGCCGGACTTCGGTTCCCTGGTTCGGGTCGCGGGTACGTGCGACGAGCACGGCTTCCCGATCCACGACGACGGTCAGAGCACGGTCCTGCCCGGCCTGTTCTACGTCGGCGTCCACTTCCTGCGGAAACGGAAATCCTCGATCCTGTACGGGGTCGCCGAGGACGCCGCGATCGTGGCTCGGCAGGTCGCCGCGCGCGCTCGGTCGTGACGCACCGGAACCTGCCTTGACGCCTGGGTTGGACCGGTGTATCGCGTTGGACATGGGACGAGAGCTCGTCTTGGTGGTCGCGGCGGTCGTGATCCTGGCCACCGCGATCGGGATCGCGACCGCGTATCCGAGTCATGCCTACCGAACGGCGGCCCCCACCTCCACCGCTCATACGTACTGCGAGACGGTCGGTTCGTTCGAGGCTGTGTCGCCTCCCTTGCGGGTCGAGCGGTGGTGGGGACTGCGGGCCAGCTCCCTGGCGGCCGGGTTGGTCCTCTCGCTGGGCCTCCTCACGACGGCCAAGGTGTCGCGCACGCGGCGGGTCACCTAGAGCAGTCCCTGGGACGCCGCGACCGACCTCATCCGTTACGCACTGTTAACCGCAACCCATGCCGCGGCGCCCCAGACGACCCCTACCCTTTGGGGGTCGTCGAGCGGCAAGGGGGAAGGACACGTGACGACGGGCAAGGACGTCATCGCCATGGCCAAGGAGGCCGGGACCGAGATCGTCGATCTCCGGTTCTGCGACCTCCCGGGGCTGATGCAGCACTTCTCGGTGCCGATCCCCGAGCTGACGGAGTCGATCTTCGAAGACGGGATCGGCTTCGACGGCTCATCGATCCGCGGGTTCCAGGAGATCCAGGAGTCCGACATGCTCCTGGTCCCGGACCCGGACACCGCGTACATGGATCCGTTCACGAAGCACGCGACGATCAACATCAACTGCTTCGTGAAGGACCCGGTGACCGGCGAGATGTACAGCCGCGACCCGCGCAACATCGCGAAGAAGGCGGAGCTCTACCTGAAGCAGAGCGGGATCGCCGATACCTCCTTCTGGGGGCCGGAGGCCGAGTTCTACATCTTCGACTCGATCCGGTTCGACCAGAACCAGCACGAGGGCTACTACCACATCGACGCGATCGAGGGTGTGTGGAACTCGGGTCGCGAGAAGGACGGCGACACGCCGAACCTCGGCTACAAGCCGCGCTACAAGGAGGGCTACTTCCCCGTCCCTCCGATGGACAAGTACCAGGACCTCCGCTCCGAGATGGTGCTGAACCTCGAGAAGGTCGGCATCCGGATCGAGGTGCACCACCACGAGGTCGGCACGGCCGGTCAGGCCGAGATCGACATGCGGTACGACACGTTGCTCAAGACCGCGGACAACGTGCTCAAGTACAAGTACGTCGTCAAGAACACGGCGTACGCCGCCGGGAAGACCGTCACGTTCATGCCGAAGCCGCTGTTCATGGACAACGGCTCGGGCATGCACACGCACCAGTCGCTGTGGCAGGACGACGAGAACCTGTTCTGGGACGAAGTCAACTATGCCGGGATCAGCGACATGGCACGCTGGTACATAGGCGGGCTCCTCGCGCACGCCAATTCGCTGCTCGCGTTCACGAACCCGACGACGAACTCGTACCGCCGGCTCGTACCGGGTTACGAGGCGCCGATCAACCTCGTGTACTCGCAGCGGAACCGATCGGCGTGCATCCGGATCCCGGTGTTCAGCCGGAACCCCGCGACCAAGCGCCTCGAGTTCCGGACGCCGGACCCCACGTGCAACCCGTACCTGGCGTTCAGCGCGATGCTGATGGCGGGTCTGGACGGGATCAAGAACAAGCTCGAGCCGCCGGAGCCCATGGACAAGGACCTCTACGACCTGCCGCCCGAGGAGAAGGCGCACGTCAAGCAGGTGCCGGGGTCGCTCGAAGAGGTCCTGGACTCGCTCGAAGCCGACCACCAATGGCTCCTTGAGGGCGGCGTGTTCACCCAGGACGTGATCGACACCTGGATCGAGTACAAGCGGATCCACGAGCTGGACGCCGTGCGGCTCCGTCCCCACCCGCACGAGTTCGCGCTGTACTACGACCTGTAGTCCACCGCCGCAGCACCCTTCCCCCGGAGGGGCGGGGCTCTTCCTTCGGAAGAGGCCCGCCCCTCCCCCTTGTCCCGCGTCGATAGGCTGTCGCCCTTGGGCTCCAACACGGAGGTGAGGAAGATCCGACGCCCGTTCGTTCTGATTCTCGTCCTCTCGCTCGCGGCGGCCGTCGCCCCGGCGACGACCGCCGCCGCGGCGATCCACACCGTTTGGCACGTCGACGAGGGGATCCGTCTCATGAGCGTGGCGACCGCTGCCGACGGTTCGGTCTACGTCGTCGGCGATCGTAGGACCTCGATCACCGTGACGGCGTTCGTCTCGAAGTACACACCCGGCGGCGATCGGCTGTGGACGAAGGCGTGGCTGCCGAACCCGGACGCGAGCACGAACGCGGTCGCCGTCGCCGTGATGCCGGGCGGCAACGTCGTGTGGACCGGCAACGTCCAGCAGCAGTGCGAAGGGAACGGCTGGTTCGTGCAGGTCAACCGTCCCAACGGGAGCCTGGTGCGACGCTACGTCACCCCAGGCTGGCAGTGCAGCCTCGCCGAGACCGTGACGGACATCGCGACGAGCCCCGGTCGGATCCTCGTCACCGGGTTCAAGCACGGATGCTGCGCCGACTTCTACGAGGACGGTTGGGTGCAGGCGCTCGACGCCACCGCGCATCCCATGTGGCGGACGAACGTCGAGCCGCCGGCGCCGACGCCCCATCGATTCTTCGACCGTGCGACCGGCATCTCCGTGGGCGCGTCCGGGAACCTCTACGTCGCGGGGTGGGGAGCGACCCGGGCGATCCTGCACGAGACGTCGCCGATCAGAGGGACGGCGGTCATCTGGAAGCTCACCTCCGGCGGCAGCTTCCTCTGGTCGCATCGGATCGGCGCCGCGCCGATGCCGAGCATCGAAGCACCCGTCGCGATCGCCGTGCGTGGCACAGCGGTGATGGTCGCCGCCAGCATCCGCGGCGCGACCGTCGCATGGTGGTCATCGGATCCGACCGACGGCTGGCTCGGCCGCTTCACGATCGATGGCTCGCTCGTCTGGTCGCGCCGCTGGGACGCGAAGGACCCACGGGGCGCGGGGCCGACCGGTGTGTCGATCGACGCATCGGGCGCGACGTGGGTCGTCGGCACGCGCCGAACGGTCTCCAACAAGGGTCGCGCGCTGTTCGTCCGCCGGTACGGGAGCGGCGGTGGCCTCCAGCTCAAGGCATCGGTGCGCGGAGGCGCCCGGTACCTCAACGGGACCGGGATCGCCACCCGCGCCGGGGGCGCGTACGTGACGAGCTGGTTCGGCAACAACCTGTCCCGCGACGGCCGTCTCTGGCGGTTCCTCGCGTGAGGTCATGGCTCGGATCGCGGGATATCGCTTCGGCCACGTGACGGTCGACGGCCGCGAGCTCACCCGCGACGTGATCGTCCTCCCCGGCCGTGTGGTCGAGAACTGGTGGCGTCGTGAGGGACACGAGCTCGCGTGGGTCGACCTGGCGGACGTCGCCGACGAGCTCCCCCCGCGACTCGTCGTGGGGACCGGCGCCGACCAAAGGATGCGTCCCGATCAGGACGCGCTCGATCGGCTGCGGGGCAGAGGCGTCGAGGTCGAATGCCTCCCCACCGATCAGGCGGTTGAGAGGTTCGGCGAGCTCGATCCGGGGGCGACCGCCGCCGCGCTCCACCTGACCTGTTGAGGACCGACGCGCCGGACTGGGTCCTTCACGTCGACCTCGACGAGTTCATCGCGGCCGTCGAGGTGCTCCGCCGGCCTGAGCTCGCCGACCAGCCCGTGATCGTGGGGGGCGACGGCGACCCGACCAAGCGCGGCGTGGTCTCGACCGCGAACTACGTCGCCCGGCGCTTCGGCGTCGGCTCCGCGATGCCGCTCCGGACGGCGTTCAAGCGAGTCCCCGAGGCTGTGTTCCTCCCGGTCGACGAGGCCGCGTACCTGGAGGCGTCCGGCCGTGTGATGGACGTGCTGCGCTCGTTCGATGGCGTCGTCCAGGTGCTCGGCTGGGACGAGGCGTTCATGGGCGTGTCGGCCTCGGATCCGGAGGAGCTCGCGCGTTCAGTGCAGGTTCGCGTGTTGGAGCGGACGCAGCTCTGGTGTTCGATCGGTGTCGGCGACACGAAGCTCCGAGCCAAGCTCGCGAGCGGGTTCGCCAAGCCTCGCGGCGTGTTCGCGTTGACCCAGGAGAACTGGTCGTTCGTCATGGACGCCCAGCCCGTCGACGCCCTGTGGGGCATCGGAACGAAGACGGCGAGGAAACTGCACATGCTCGGGATCCGGCTGGTGGAGCAGCTGGCCGCGGCAGACGAGACGTTGTTGGCGGAAGCTTTCGGGCCCCGGACCGGCCCATGGCTGCGGGAGCTGGCGACCGGCGAGGGCTCGGCCGAGGTTAGCGATGCGCCACACGTAGCGCGAGGCCACGGCCGCGAGCGAACGTTCCAGCAGGATCTGACCGATCCCGAGGAGATCCGGCGGGAGGTGTCACGGCTCGCGCACGAGTTGATGGGGGACGTGCGCACAGAAGGGCGACCGGTCGTGCGGGTGGTGGTTAAGGTGCGGTTCGCGCCCTTCTTCACGAAGCAGCACGGCGTGAAGCTGGCGGAGCCGACAGAGGATGAAACGGCAATCGAAGCAGGAGCTCAAGCTGCGCTGGCGAGGTTCGAGCTGGATCGGCCGGTGCGTCTATTGGGCGTCAGAGGTGAGTTCAGATGAAGCCACGATCGCTCGTCCTCGACCGAAATCTGTTGAAGCTCTGGGCCAATCCTCATCGTCGGCAAACAGACCCACGATGAGGAGCGGAACGGAGAATGCTTGCCGGACGAGGCCGATAGTTCTAACTGCTCCTTCAAATGTGGCGACACTCGGATCCATCCCACCCCAGCGCTTGATCTGTTCCGAGGCCAGCAAGATGACGCCGGCAACTACTTAGTTCTCGGGAATCACGTAATCGGACTCACTCGCCACATTTAGGCGAAACAGGATCCTCTCGAGATAGCTCTCGTTGTTGAACACGACTTCGAGACCTAGATGGTTCTTCATGAAGTCGATCTTCCGTTCAGGGAATGGCGGATCTGGCGGGGGCAAACCTGCAGCTCGAGCAGACGCTGGTGTTGGGAAGACCAGCAC
>JBKOXV010000096.1:0-4202 GCA_046725105.1 bacterium
ACGGCACGGCGGCATCGACGGTGACGGTCGACGGGTTCTTCGTCGGCGTGCGAGTGCCAGCGGGCGCCCACCTCATCCGGTTCGAGTACGAGCCACCGGGCCTGCGCCTCGGTCTCTGGCTGGCCGGCGTGGGCGCCCTGCTGGTGCTGGCGGCGCTGGCCCGCGCCGTTCAGGAGCGGCGCGCTGTGGCTCGTTCGACGCGCGGGCCGAGCCGCTTGACACCGAGCCGCTCGCCGGCCGGCGAGTAGGCGACGATGCAGTAGTAGGCCCGCACGCCGTCGCGCCAACCGATCTTCTTGCCTTCGGCATAGGTGCGCCCGGAGTACGAGACGCCGACCTCGTAGATGCGCCAGCCGCCCCTCGCCGCCTTGGCCGTGATCTCCGGCTCGAAGCCGAAGCGATCCTCTTCGAGCTCGATGCTCTGGATCACCTCGCGACGGAACGCCTTGTAGCACGTCTCCATGTCGGTGAGGTTCAAGTTGGTGAACATGTTCGACACGGTGGTGAGCAGCCGGTTGCCGACGGAGTGCCAGTAGTACAGGACACGGTGGGGCCGGCCGGACAGGAAGCGCGACCCGAACACCACGTCGGCCCGTCCGTCGAGCAACGGCTCCAGCACCTCCCTGTATTCCTGCGGGTCGTACTCGAGGTCGGCGTCCTGCACGATCACGAACGGCGCCGTCGCCTCGGAGAACCCCCAGCGCAAGGCGGCGCCCTTGCCGCGGTTGTGCTCGTGGCGGAGGACGCGCAACCGGGGATCCTGGAGCTCGGCCAGGATCCGCGCCGTGTCGTCCGTCGAGCCGTCGTCGACGACGATGAGCTCCTGCGTGTACGGCGACTCGAGGACCTGCTTCACGACCTCTCGGATCGTGCCTTCCTCGTTGTAGCAGGGCATCACCACGGTGAGGCAGGGTGAACCGGGCATGAATGCCACGCTAGTAGTCCGTGCCTTCCCGCCCTCCTCGCGTCTCGGTCTGTGTGCCGGCCTACAAGGCGGCGCCCTTCATCGGCGCCACCATCGAGTCGGTCCTGCGTCAGACCGATGACAGGTGGGAGCTCATCGTGGTCGACGACGCCTCACCCGACGACACGTTCGCCATCGCGTCGGACTATGCCGCCGATCCGCGTCTCCGCGTCATCCGCAACGAGGAGAACTTGGGCCCGGTCGAGAACTGGAACCGGGTCGTGGCAATGGCGCGAGCCGACTATGTGAAGGTGCTGTGCGACGACGACCTGTTGTACCCGACGTGCCTGGCGCGGCAGGCCGCCGCCCTCGACGCCTACCCGAGCGCCGGTCTCGTGGGCAGTCGGCGCGACATCATCGACGAGGACGGGCGGATCGTGATAGCGCGCCGCGGCCTGGCCGGCCTGTCGGGTCTGGTTCCCGGGCACCTGGCGATGAAGCGCATGCTCGAGACCGGCACGACTCCGCTCGGCGAGCCGTCGGTGGTGCTGTTCCGCGCCGAGGCCCTGCGGCAGGCGGGGCCGTTTCGCGAGCGCTACGCCACGTTGGTCGACGTCGACATGTACGCCCGCGTACTGCGCGATTGGGACGCCGTCGCCATCGACGACACCCTCGCCGCCTTCCGAGTGAGCGTCGGGTCGTGGTCGGATCGCTCGCACCGCGTCCAGGGCCGCAACCTACGGCGCCTCCTCCACGACGTGACCGACGACGAGTCATTCACCGTGTCCCGATCGACGCGGTGGCGGGGTTCGGCGTGGTCCTACGTCCGGGCCCCCGCTCGCGGCCTGGTATTCCGGCTCGCCGAGTGGCGAGCCGTCAGGAACCGCCCGACCCCACGATGAAGGCGTCGACGAGGTTGAAGGACAGGTCGCGGTAGCCGACCGGGACTTCGGGTGCGTCCGTCGTCATCGTGACGGTGTTGTCGCCGGGCGCCAGCGTGATCGGGACCGAATAGGCGCCCCCGTCCGGTGTGATCACCACCGTCTGGCTCCCGCTCGGTGAGCTCACCGTGAGCCGGTGGTCGCCGGGGCTGTAGGAGTTGGCGTTGAACACCAGCTGCCCCGTGAACGGCGCGCCGGTGTCGTTGACGACGAGCAAGGTGTTGTGCCGGCGGGCGCCGTGCTCCACCTCCGTCGACGCGAACGTGCGGGGCGCGAACCCGTCGCGGTATTCGACACGCGGCCGGTGCAGCGTCTCGGCGCCGAGGCGGGCCACCCCGTCGGCACCGAGCCGGGCCTCCAGTTGGGTCCGGTACGGGCGCAGGTCGTAGAAGGCGAACCGGCCGTTGCCGCTGACGATCGACGGCGGAGCGCCGAGGGCGGTGGCGATGCCGTCCTCCACGGTCGAGTCGGCGTAGCCGAGGCGGTCGAGGTAGATCCCGTCGAAGCCGGCCGCCGTGACGGCGTCGACCATCTTCGGCGTCGGCTGGCGCGTCGTGTACTCCTGCCAGTCGGCGTCGCGACCGCGCATGCCGGCGAAGCTCCACCGCAGGCGCTCGGAGTGCAGGAAGCCCCGCCACGGGTCCTGGTTGGTGATGCCGTTCGAGCCGGGTCCCTCGGGCCACGGGAGGTACGGCAGCTCGTACACCATGGCGCCCGCCGGCAGCTGCTGTTCGATGGCGGCGACGAAGTTGGCGTCGCCGTTCCACTCCGCCTCGTTCTGGCGCGGGTCGGGCACGAGGCCTTTGCCGATCTGGTCGAGCAGCGCCACCCCGACGAGGACGACGGCCAGGCCCGCCAACGCCGCCGTGGGCCAGCCGCGGCGACGGAGCCGGCGGACGCCGGCGTCGAGCCAGGGCGCCAGGGCGACGAGGCCGAGGAAGGCCATCAGGATCGCTACCCGGTTCCACGAGCGGATCTGCGCCAGGCCGGCCGTGAAGGTGAGCCACGACAGGCCCCCCGTCACGGCGAAGGCGCCCAGCACCACGATCAGCGCACCGGTGCCGGCGCCGTCACGGAGACGTTCGCCGCGCCGCCCCGCCGCCCAGACGAGGAGCGACACGACGGCGATGGCCACGCCGAGGACGGCCACCAGCCCGAGGTACTGGTAGGGCTCGCTCCGCTCGCCGGGGCGGGTGAGCAGCTCCGAGAAGTGGGCCAGCGGCGACAGCCGGTGCTCGGGTACGGGGGCCAGGAGCTGGATGGGGCGCAGGGCGTAGCGATCGAGATCCTCGATCGGGCGCACGACGGCTTCGGGGTTGAGGCCGTGGCTGCGCCGGTAGAGCAACGACGGGATCAGGTTGAGCACCAGGACCACGCCGGTGGCGGCCGTGACGAGCGCGGCCGACAGGAGCGGCTTCCACGCCCGACTGGCGGCGGCCCGCAGGGCGCCGGCGGCGAGGATGATGAGGACGCCGAAGACGGTGAAGTACGGGTCGAACATCGCCAGCACGACGCAGATGGCGGCGGTGCCGACGGCGGCTCGGCGGGACTGGAGGAACGGCGTGTCGCCGCGCAGGATGCCTACGGCCAGGGCGCACGCCAACGGCACCGCGACCGGGGCGCCGATGAACAGCTGGCCGGTGGTGCGGAGGAAGTGCCACGGGGCGAAGGCGTAGACGAGGGCGAGGGCGCCGCTGGCCAACCGGCTGGCGCCCACCATGCGAAGCCCCACGAAGGCCGACAGGGCCACCAGGACGAAGCCAAACAGGAACAAGGCGTTGGTGGCGGTGGCGGCGTTGTCCGTGAACCAGGTGATGACCTTGGTGATCACCCACCAGCCGTTGTCGCCCCCGTAGGGCCAGTCGTACGTGTTGAGCCCGAACGGCGCGCCGGCTCGAGCCGTTCCCGTGTACCAACCCGTCTGGTCGACGATCTTGACGAAGGCCATCAGCCCGATCGAGTCGCCGCGGTAGGTGAACGGCACCGACAGCGGCCACGACCAGACCCGGAAGAGCGCGGCAGTGATGACCGCCGCCGCCCCGCCGACGATCCCGAGATCACGCAGCCACAACAGCCAGGCCGGCGTCGGTCGGGTGGGCGCCTCGTCCTCCCCGCCGAGGGCCGGGACCTCGACGGCCTCGAGCGGCAGCACCATCGCCCGCCGAAACTACCGGGCGGGCACTGCAGCAACCGTGCATCCAGGACCATCCCGGACACAGCGACCCGTCTCAGCGGGTGCCACTGAGTATCGTTGGACCAGCCCGTCCGCGGCGCCCGACCTCATGGCCACCTCCACCATCTCCGACCAAGAACTGCACCTGGTCGCGCCGCGCCAGCCGGTCTCCGCTCACTTGCGT
>JBKOXV010000160.1:0-5333 GCA_046725105.1 bacterium
TCCCAATGCTCCTCACCGACTGGGTGACGATCTAGTTGCGAGGGGGAGGCCTGCGGGCCTCTGTGCGGGCAAGGTCCTGACGCCCCCAACCTGGAGCCCGAAGCTCGTGACGACGTTTCGAACTCCAGCGCCTGACGGTCAGCTCCAAGCCACCGTCACGGTTACGGTGCGGTCGGGCGCCCCTGGTTGGGCGATGGGTACCGTCCACGCCGGTGTCGACGTGTCCGGTTGAGCCAGGACCGACGCGCCGCTGGAGCACCGGTAGGCCGGGGTGCGCTCCGCTGGCGCCGAGCCGGTCGCCGTCGTGGTGGTGCTGGCGACGGTCGTCGACGTCGTGCTCGCCGTCCCCGGAGGCGCCGTCGAGGTCGCGCCGGTCGCGGCGGCGGTGGTCGTGGTGGCGGGCGTCGGTGATGGTGTCGCGCCGGGAGGCGCCACGGGCCGGCACAGGTCGCCTCCCGACAGCACCAGCGCGAGGAACGGCGGCCCGGCGCCGGGCGCCGTCTGGGGCTGCGGCGTGGTCGCTCGCACCAGCCGGACGGGCAGCTGCGGGTCGCCGATGCAGGCCGCGAGCGTCGGGTCGGTGGGGGAGACGACGCACGGGTCGAGCACCTGGACCGGGACGTCGGGGGCACACTGGACGAAACCGGGCCGCCCGCCGAGGATGGCGCTCGGCGCGGCACACGTCGCCGTGAGGACGTCGCCGTTGGTGGGCGTCAACAGGCCGCTCTCGCCGAACACGGACAACGTGCGCGTCTCGGTGGTCGGCGGCGCAAAGGCGGCATCGGACGGCGGATGGCCGCCGTCGGCATTGTCGCCGGCGGGCAGCGGCGTGGCCGGCAGGGCCAGGTCGCCGGTGCTGAACCAGCCGTGGGCGACGTCGGACGCCAGTGCCTCGTAGCGCGCTCCGACGACCCGCAGGTACTCCATGTTGGGGTTGTAGGAGAGGATGGCGCGGATGACGCCGTCGCGGCTCGTGAGCGTGAGGGCGCCGGCGGCCCGGCACACGTAGCGCGCCGCCGCGAGGGTCTCGTCGAAGACGTTGTTCGGGTCGGCGTCGCCGTCACCGTCCCCGTCGGCGCCAGACGTGCGCCACGTCGACGGGATGAACTGCATCGGCCCGACGGCGTGGTCGCGGATCGTGTCGAGGTCGAGGGTGCCGCCGTCGCTGTCGGGGCCGATAGGGATGCCGATGATCGGCACGATGGAGTCGCCGTTGGCGTCGAGGCGGCCGCCACCGTGGTTCGACTCGGTCTTCCCGATCGCCGACAGGAGCTCCCAGCGCAAGCCGCAGGCCGGCTGCTCGGCGGCCAGCTGGTCGGCGGCCCGGCGGTAGGCGTCGTAGGCGACGGTGGTCATTCCGTCGGCGACGGTGGCACCGACCCGGGTCACGGTGACCGTGAGGTCGGCCTGGGCCGCGGCCAGGTCGGCGCGGGCCTTCTCGATGGTCGGGCCGAGCTGGGCGGCCTGGGCCGCCACGGCGGCCCGCTCGGCCAGGGCCGTGATGAGCTCGGTGCTGGCGTCACCCTGGGCCGTCGTGGCCGCTTTCACGACGTCGACGGAGTGCTCGTGAGTGACCCGGAGCAGGCCCAGACTCCAGGCCACGTCGTTGACGTCGTCCTGGGCGATGGCGTTCATGAGGGCCCGCGACTGCTCGGCGGCGTCGCTGCGCATGTAGCTGGCCAGCGCCTGGTGGCGGGCGGCGGCCACGGCTTCGGACGAGGTCCGCTGGATCGTGGTGAGGCGACCTTGCAGCGCGGCGATGGCGGCGTCGCGTCGGGTCAGCTCGTCGGCGAGGGCAGCGGCGCGCTGCTCGACGGCCTGGAGGGCGCGGGCGGCCAGGCTGACCTGGTCGGCGAGCCCCGTGACGCTCTCGGCGGCGGGGGGCGGGGCGGGAGCGGCCTCCTGGGCGGCGGCCGGTCCTGCCAGCGCCACGAGCGTCGCCACGACGGCGAGCGTCCTCCGCACCCGCGCCACGTTAGGGCCAGAACCTGCGGCGATATGGTCCAGCCGGTGACGCCCAGATTGCTGTTCGGCGCATTCGTCCCGCAGGGATGGAAGATGGAGCTGTCGTCCATCGACGGTGCCGAGGCCAAGTGGGCCAAGGCCGTCGAGGTGACCCAGCTGGCCGAGCGGCTGGGCTACGACTCGGTCTGGCTGTACGACCACGTGCACAACGTGCCTCGGCCCGCCCACGAGGCCGTGTTCGAGTGCTGGACCACGATCGCCGCCATCAGCCAGGTCACCAGCCGGGTGCGGCTGGGGCAGATGGTGGGGTGCAACCTGTATCGCCAGCCGTCGCTGGTCGCCAAGATCACCTCCACCGTCGACGTCATCTCGGGCGGCCGGCTGGAGTGGGGGATCGGCGCCGGTTGGTACGAGAACGAGTGCCGGGACTATGGCTTCGACTTCCCCCCGCCCCGGGAGCGGATCGGGCGGTTGCGGGAGTGCGTCGAGATCGTGCGGTCGATGTGGACCCAGCCGGAGACCACCTACCACGGCAAGTACTACGGCACCCATCGCGCCAACTGCGATCCCAAGCCCGTGCAACAGCCTCATCCACCTATATGGATCGGCGGCGGAGGCGAGGAGCTGACGCTGCGGGTGGTGGCCCGGCTCGCCGACTGCTCCAACTTCGGCGGCGGGCCCGACGAGTGGCGCCACAAGCGCGAGGTGCTGAAGGCGCATTGTGCCGACGTCGGGCGGGACGAGGAGGAGATCCGCAAGACCTGGTCACCGGAGGTGTTCATCCGCTCGACGGAGGCCGAGGTGCGGGCGGCCGGGAGCCGCCGCCTCGGGAGCGAGCCGGGCGAGCGGGGGCGCACCGACAGCCTCGTCGGCACGCCTGAGCAGGTGTGCGAGCAGCTCCAGGCCTACGTCGACCTCGGCTGCACGGGCTTCGTGCCGTGGTGCGCCGACTACCCGGACACCGAGACGCTCACCCTGTTCGCCGAGCAGGTCATGCCGAACTTCCGATGACCGCGTCTACACGTAGTACCGGTACAGGACCTCGGCCACGCACGACGGCTTGGCCGCACCGTCGACCTCGAAGGTGAGCTCGATCGTGCCCTGTACCCCGCCCGCCACGTCCTCGACGGCGAGCAGCTGGGCTCCGAGGCGCAGCTTCGCCCCGACGGGCACCGGCGCCGGGAAGCGGATCTTGTTGGCGCCATAGTTCACGCCCATCGAGATGCCGCGGACCTCGATGATGGTCGGCAGGAGACCCGGCCCGAGGGCGAGGGTGAGGTAGCCGTGGGCGATCGGTCCGCCGAAGGGACCGGCCTTGGCCCGTTCGACGTCGACGTGGATCCACTGGTGGTCGCCGGTGGCGTCGGCGAAGCGGTTCACCTGATCCTGGGTGATCTCGAGCCAGTCGCTGTAGCCGAGGTGCTGCCCGACGCTGGCCCTGAGCCCGTCGATGCCGTCGATGATGGTCGTCATGGTCCCCCTATTTGAACCTGAGCCCGGAATGAGCGCCATGCTCAATCTACGGACATGCAGGTCGGGCAGGCCGGTCCGGGGACTGTAAGGCGTCCACTTATCCGCTTGTCATCAGTGCCCCGGCGCCGCATGCGACGCAGCGCCGGGGCAAGCCAGACCTACGTAGGAGGTCCGACCATCACCGACACTAACGACCCGCCCGACCTGCGAGCCCTGCTCGTCGCCACGAACGAGGTGCTGCGACGCGTCGTCGAAGAGCTGATCGGGACCTCGCCGAATCTGCTGCCCGACGACTACCACGTCATCTTCGCCGAAGCCGCCGAACTGCGCCGCAACGTCCGGCGCGCCATCGAACACCTCGAGGAATCATGACCGACCGGGGAGGCGCCGCCAGCCAGTCGCTAGCGTCGTCCGGCCGCTAGCTCCGCCGGGACACAGCAGCAAACGAACACCCCGGACCGGTCCAAGCAGGTCCGAGGTGTTTCGCGTCCTAACGCATCATCCCCGAGGCCACGTGTCCGTCAGCGTTGACGACCTACTTGCGGTGTGTTACGAACGCGCCGACGCAGCCTAGGAAGGCGCGTTAAAGGGGGGGACCATGGCGATCGCTGTGGAGTTGACGTACCGCGGCCCGGGCGCAACGGTTGAGGGCTACAACAAGGTTCTCAGCGACGCGGGCATCACGCCAGGCGGGTCCCATCCGGATCCGGAGTGCTTGTTCCACTGGGCGACCACGATTCCTGGGGGGTTCCGGGTCACCGACGTCTGGACGTCGCGGGAGAAGTGGGACGCGTTCGAGGCATCAGGGATTCCTGGCCAGTTGGGCACGCCGCAGAAGGAGTTCTACGAGGTCGTGAACTACCTGACGTAACCGCCGCACGTACGGCCCCCGGCTTCGGCTGGGGGCCGTTGCGCGTCACAGCGGCCGGCGGGCCTCCGTGACCTCGTGGTCAATCGCGCGCACCATGTCGAGGAGTTCGGGCGTCACCATGTCGGGCTCGGCGGCCCGAACCCGCTCGAGTTCCGCGAGCCTGGCGGCCAAGGCGATATGGAGCTGGGACAACTCCCTAGCGGTGAACGGGCGCAGCGCTGCGGTTGCGGGCATCGGGCCGGGACCTCCTCGGTTCAGCCTGGCCACAGCACACCGCTAGCGTACGTGTGTTCGTGACGGTAGAGCCGTTTGGACCAGTGCCCCGTTAGGTGGTCGGCGCGACTGTGACGTATAGACCGCGCCGGGGACCCTCCCTGGCGTGGCGGCGCCCCCGGCCTTCGCCCGCTGCCGGGGGCGCCGTCGCGCCCACGTGGCGTGCGACCATGACCGTTGATGGACGACGAACGGACGGTGGAAATCACCTACTACTCGCCATCGCTGACCGAGCTGGCGGCGACTGGCCGGCCCGGGCTCGGGCCGCCGCCATCGAACTGAGCGCGGCATCCGCGACCACCGACAGCAGCGCCGGTGTCAGGGACGCGGGCAAGTCCGTTCCGAGGTCGGCGAGCCTCTTCCCCGACAACGGCTTGACAACACGGCCCGAGAAGCCGAGCACGTCCCGCATTAGGTCGCGTTGCGCCTTCGTGATGACCATGGATTCGGGGAGCTTCGCCTCGAACTGGTACTCGAGCCGTATACCGTCGACGACGACGCCGATGGTGCTTCTGCCGCTGCCGCAGGCGTCGCACACGACGCGGACGATGACCGGGCCGTGCTGCGGGTGGTCACACTCGGTCTCCCGGTGAGAGCCGCCGGTGGGCTTGGCGGGCGCGGTCGTCGGCCGCGGACGCGGCGTATCGCTGCAACATCGATCGGGAACGCCAGCCCGCCAGCCTCATCAGGTCGCCTTCGGAGCCGCCAGCGTCGAGCCAGGCGTGAGCGAAGGTGTGGCGCAGTACGTGGG
>JBKOXV010000031.1:0-9967 GCA_046725105.1 bacterium
GTTCGACCTCGTGGCCACGAGGGTCCTGAGCAACGGGATCGTTCTGGCGACGTACGCACCCTGATCCGACAACCACCGCCTGCCATCACAGGCGGCGCTGACGGGTCAAGACCGGCACCGAGAGCCACCGGCTGCGCACGACCCGGACCCAGGCCCGCACGAAGACGCCCGACCGCCCGCACGCTCAGCGCAGGTGCTGGAGTGCGGCGTTGACGGCGACCACGTCGAACGGGGTCGGATCGAACGGCCCGCCCACCACGTCAGGACCGCTCGGCCGCGGCCTTCATGCCTTGCAGCGTCGCTGCCATGCTCTCCCTGGCGTTGCCGGCGCGGCGTGCCACCTCCGCCTCGCCTCCCTGCTCGAGGAACCACGACAGGTTCTGCATCGTCCACTGCTCGGTGAGGAGGGTGCCGTCGCCGTCGGGCTGCAGCTCGTAGCGCCACAGCACCAGGTTCAGCTCGACGCCGCCGGTGACGAAGGCGAACGCTCTCTCCTCGTCGCGCTCGACGATCTCCACCAGCGCCTTCCACTCCACGCCGGCGCGCCGGTTCACGCCCACAAACTGGTCTCCCACCTGGCCCGTGCCAGGCACGCCGTCGGCGCCCTTGCGCCAGTAGCCGCCCATGTTCTCCGAACTCCACTCGCCGTAGCGCTCCATCGCAGTTACCAGCTCCCACACGCGTTTGGGCGGGACGGCGATGTGCACCGACTCAGAGTGCCTGGGCAGCTCGGGGTCGTCGGTCTGGCTCAGGACGCACAGTTTGCCATAGGACATATCGTCGCCGGTCGAGACGCAGAATGCGTCACTCGACTGATCGGGCCGCTGTCATCTCCAGGGCGGCGATCTCCTGGAGCAACTTCGGCATGCCGAGCTCGTCGGCGGCGCGCCGGGCTTCGTCGGCGAGTGCGGCCGCCCGCTCCGCGTCGCCGAGGTCGTCGCGGGCGAGCAGGGCTCGGGCCAGGTCGTATCGACTGCGCGCCGCCCAGCCGTTCGCCCGCATGCGCTCGTGGATCGCCAGTGCCTCCCCGTGGTGGTGGACGGCGTCGTCGGCCCGTCCCAGCGTGAGGGTCAGGAGGCCGAGATAGCGACGAATCGAACCATAGAACGAGTTGGGGCCGATGATGACGCACTCACCGCTGTCCAGCTCGTCGGTCAACCACGGCAGCAGTCGCTCGGCCGCGTCGACGTGACCGAGGATCTCGGCGGCCTCCGACAGGGCAACGAGGCTGTAGCGACGAAGGAACCCAGCCAACAGCGCATCGGGCCGGGCCAGGAGCGCGCCGAAGCGTGCGGTCGCCTCGTCCCACTGGCCCCCTTCGGCCAGAGCCCAGATGAGTCCCGCCTGCCAATATGCGAGCGAGCTGTCCGATGCCTCCCGGCGGTAGGTGTCGATCAGGCTCGCCTGCCGGCCGAGCTCACGGTTGATCGGCCCCATTCCGGCCGCCACAGTTCGACGGAGATTCGGATCGCCGAGCTGCTCGGACCGTCGGAGAGCCTCGCGAAGCTGGCTCTCGGCGTCGTGATAGCGCCCGTCCATGGCAGCGGCGCCGGCGTGATCGATAGCGCTGAGCACCAGGGGCGTCGGTGCCCCGAGGGCCGTCGCCACCCGTGCGTAGTCAGCCAGCCGCCGGTCGAACTCGTCGCGGTCGGCCCACATCAGCGCCGCCGCCATCAAGTTGGAGTCGGCGACGAGCACCAGGTCGACGTCACCGGCCTCCTCGGCAAGCCGCGCCGCCTCCCAGAGACGGCTCAGGTATTCGTCGCGGTCGAGCGAATACGACTGGGTCGAATAGATCAACGCCAGGGCCAGGCTTCGACCGTCCCCCACCTGGCGGGCCGTCTCGAGCGCCTCGACGGCGAGCTCCGCCGAACGGTCAGGGCGCATGTTGGTGAGGTAGCCGCTGAAGCGGGCGAGGAGCTCGGCCAGCAACGGCTGTCGGGGCTCGGTCAGCGCCGACGCCAGCAACGCATCCCGCGCCTCCTCCAGCAAGTCGACCACAGAGTCGTCGATCTGACCTTGCGCTCGCGAGCCGAGGTAGCTGATGGCGGCGCCCGCGAGTCGCTCGGCGTCGTTCGACCGCCGGGCCAGGTCAGCGGCTTCCATGCAGGCGGTGTGCCAGCGGTCTCCGTCACCGGCCCGGTTGGCGGCCCGACCGAGGGCAATGAGCACATCGGCGCGCTGGGGATCGGCGGCGCGTCCCTGGAGGGCGAGGACCCGTTGGGCCATCTCGTAGTAGCGGACGGACTCCTCGTAGGCAAGCCGCTCGACGGCGTCGGACGCGGCCCGGACGCACCATTCCGCCGCGTGGCCGGCATCACCAACCGCCGCGCCAGCCGCCAGATGACGCGCCACCTCGGAAGCCGGCTCGCCGTCCCGCAATCCCAACACCGCCTCGCCCACCCTCCACTCCAGGCGGGCCCGGCGGCTGTGGCTCAGCTCGGCCAGCAGAACCTCGTGGACCAGTGCATGCACGAAGCCGAGCCGGTCGACCTGGCCGGCATCCTCGCGAATGAGTTCCGCAGCCAAGGCCTCCTCGACCGCGCTCATCACTTGGTCGTCGTCGCGCCGCAGCGCGGCGGCCAGGAGGTCGAGCTCGAAGTCCACGCCGATAACCGCCGCCGCCCGCAAGGCTTCGTGGGCCTCGCCCGAGAGGCTGCCGAGCCGTCGGCCGACCACCTCCTTGACGCCCTCGGAGACGCCGGCTTCTTCCAGCTGCTGACCCGACGCCCAGACGTCTTCGGTCACCGAGATCGTGCCGATCTCTTCGAGTTGTCGCAAGGTCTCGCGAAGGAAGAATGGATTCCCGTTCGTGCGGCGGTGGAGCCGGGACGCGAACGCTCGTCCGGCGGACGAGAGCTGTGTCCCGCCGAGCACCGCCATGAACTCGACGATGTCGTCGCTGCCGAGCCCGGCGAGCGACAGCCTGCGTACTGGTCGATCGTCACGGCGGAGCTCGGCCAAGAAGCCGGCGAGATGGCTCGTCGACGATGCCGTCGCCCGGTAGGTGCCCACGACACGAGCGCGTTTGTCGGGCTCGAGCAGTCGAGACAGCATCGCCAGGGCCGGTCGGTCGGCCCACTGGAGGTCGTCGAGCACGAGCAACACCCGCTCTCTCGGCGAGCCGGCGAGGCAGTCGGCCACGGCGCCGAGCAGCCACGACCGGTCGAGATCACCCCACGCCGCCGCCCGGGCGGCGACGACGGGCCGACGCTCCGCCACCTCCGGCAGCAGACGCGACAACGCACCAATCGTCGCCTCACCCAGTTCGTCAATGACACTGTCTCCCCCGCTGGCGATGAACTGCCGCAGGGCCCCCAGCACTGGTTCGTACGACGATCCTCCCGCCTCGAGGGCGCGGCCGTACAGCACCGGAACACCGTCTCGCTCCACCTCTCGGGCGAAGGACGTTGCCAGGCTGGTCTTGCCCACGCCGGCCTCTCCGGTCAGCAGGACCATGCGCGCCGTGGACGCGCCGTCAGACCACCAGTCCCGCAGGACGTCGAGCTCGGCTCGGCGACCGACGAACGGAAGCTGCTCGCCCTGGCCCGGCAGGTTCGATCCGGCCGTCCGACTGCCAGCCGTCGACCCGGCCGCCGGCGACACATCGACCGTACCTGCCGCCGCCGAGAACTCGTCCCAACCGAGCAGACCTTCGGCCCGTACGCCGAAAGCTCGCATCGGCTCCGCCAGTCCGCGGAATCGCTGCACACCGAGATCGACAAGCTCGACGCCGGCTCGACCGGCCACGACGGCCGCCGTGACGTCGGAGACGACCACCTGACCGCCGCGCGCCGCTCCCATCAGCCGGGCCGTGCGATTGACCGGCGGCCCGAAGTAGTCGCCGTCACGCTCCTGCGCCTCACCCGTGTGTACCGCCATCCGCACTCGCACCTCGAGGGGTTCGGGCCAGTCCTCGGCGAGCAACGACCGCTGAGCTTCGACAGCAGCCGCGATCGCGTCACCGGCTCGTGAAAAGACGGCGGCGACTCCGTCGCCGCCCGTCGCGAACACGAACCCGCCGCGGACTTCGATAGCGTCTCGCAGGATCGCGTCATGGCGCGCCAACGCCGCCTCCATGACGTCGGGATGCGCCTCCCACATGTGCGTCGAGCGCTCGATGTCCGTGAACAGAAACGTCACCGTCCCTGACGGACGAAGATCCACGCACACCCCCTCTGGACGCTGAGAGAGTCTCCCAGGCGCCGAATCGGAGCAAGCCCATTGTCGCGCCCGCGCACTGTCGGAGGTGACGGACCGGCGATCTCCGGCCGGCCGCGCTGGTGGCATGATGACGGCGGCGGGATGGGGATGGGCGAAGGGGGCGGCACAGAGGGGGGTCCCGTGTGGACGATCACCATCGGTGACCTGCGGCTGCGACGCCGCCAATTCGTCATCGCCATGGTCGGAGCGTCACTGGTGTTCGCCATGGCGCTCGTCCTGGCGGGCATGAGCAACAGCTTCCGAGAGGAGGTCCGCACCACTGTCGGCGATGTGGGCGCCGATCGATGGATCGTGACGGCAGGCTCGTCGGGGCCGATCACCGGGTTCTCCGCCCTCCCGCTCGGCACAGCCGAGCAGGTAGGCCGCACGCCCGGGGTCCGAGCGGCCGATCCGCTGATCGTGATCCCGCAAGCCGCCCAGACAAGCGACGGGCTGCACAGCGTGTACGTGATTGCGTACCGGCCCAACGGCCTCGGCACGCCGACCACGGCGGCGGGCCGTGTCGTGCAGGCGCCGGGCGAGGCGGTCGCCGACGGCCGTCTCGGGGTGGACGTCGGAGACGTCGTGACCATGTCGGGTCGGTCGTTCACGGTCGTCGGAACGACCAAGGGCCACAGCGTCTTCGGCGGCCTGCCGATGGTCTACGTCGATGTCGCCGATGGTCAAGCGCTGTCGTTCGGCGGGCAGCCGCTGGCGACGGCGCTGGCGCTGCGAGGCGTGCCGGAGGCGGTACCGGGCGGCGTTTCCCTGCTGTCCAACTCCGACGTCCGTTCGGATGCGCTGCGCACGATGCACAGCGCGGTGAAGTCGATCGACAGCACGCAGTTGCTCATGTGGATCGTGGCCGCCGTGATCGTGGCTGGTCTCGTCTACGTCTCGGCGTTGGAACGAGGCAAGGACTTCGCCGTGTTGAAGGCGATGGGTGCTTCGACCGGAAACGTGTTCGCCAGCATGGCGTTGGAATCCGTGCTGGTCTGTCTGGTGGCCGTGGTCCTCGCAGCGGTGATCGCGACAATGATCCGGCCGTTCTTCGCGCTACCGGTCGCGATCCCGATCGCCGCCTTCGTGACGCTGCCGGTCATCGCCCTCGCCGTCGGCCTCGTCGGCAGCCTGGCCGGCCTGCGGCGCGCCGTCACTGCAGACCCGGCCCGCGCCTTCGGGACCACGTGATGAGTGACATTCACGTCCGCGAGCTCACGGTCGAGTTTGCGAGCGGCGGCTACCTGCTCCGCCCGCTCGACCGATTCTCGATGGACGCTCAATCCGGCCAACTGGTGGCGCTCCTCGGACCGAGCGGCTCGGGCAAGACGACACTCCTGTCGTGTCTGGCGGGGATCCTGCGCCCCACGGCTGGGCACATCGAAGTCGGCGGCGTCGAAGTTGCATCGTTGGAGGGCAAGGCGCTCGACGAGTACCGCCGCCGGAAAGTCGGAGTCGTCTTCCAGGCGTTCAATCTGATCGCCGGGCTGAATGCGCGTGACAACGTGGCCGTGCCACTTCGACTCGCGGGCTACAAGCAAAGGTTGGCCCGGACGCGCGCCGAAGCACTGTTGGACGAGGTCGGACTGTCCGATCGTCTCGGGCATTTTCCTCGTCAGCTCTCCGGTGGGCAGCAGCAGCGAGTGGCGATCGCCCGGGCTCTCGCGCTCGAGCCGGGTGTCCTCCTGGCCGACGAGCCGACCGCGCACCTCGACCACGTCCAGGTCGAAGGAGTGCTTCGCCTCCTGCGGAGCATCGCGTCGCCGGGGCGGGTCGTCGTCATCGCTACTCACGACGACCGCATGACACCCCTTGCTGACAGGTGCGTGAGCATGGTCGAGGCTGCCGACGGCGACGACGGCGACCGTGCCGAGCTGACGTTGGCGGCCGGTGAGACGCTCTTCGAGCAGGGCAGCCGGGGCCACCTCGTGTATGTGGTTGTGTCGGGCGAGATCGTCCTCAGTCGAGTGCTCGCGGACCGCAGCGAAGAGGTCTTCCGCACGGTCGGCCCGGGTGGCTACTTCGGAGAGCTCGGTCCCATGCTTGGCCTGCCTCGGAGCGCTACGGCGCGGGCCAGCACCCCGGCGCGGCTGAACTCGTTCACGGTCCAGTCGTTCCGGGTCTGGCAGCCGAGTCAGATGGCCGTGCGCGCGCCAACCGCGACCGACGACGGTGTCGAGGGCGTCACGTGAACCGACCGTCTGACCTCGTTGCGATCCTCGGCTCGACCATGCCCTTGAGCGCACTGCCGACCGATGTGCTGGCCGACTTCGTCGCGGAGTGCAAGCACACCTTCGTGTCGAGTGGTGAGGTCGTGCTCCGGGCCGACGACATCCCCGACCGCGCCTTCGTCGTGGTGTCCGGTCGACTCCGGGTGTTCGGCGCGACGCCGGCCGGTCCACGTCAGATCGCCGAGCTGGGGCCCGGTCAGCTCTTCGGCGAGATGGCCCTGCTGGCGCCGGGCGGTCGACGAGCCACGGTGGTGGCAGGTCGGGACAGCGAGCTTCTCTGCCTCGATGCCGATCAGTTCCGCCGCCTCTTCAGCCATCCCGACGCGCTGATGGCGCTCGTCCGGGTGCTCGTGGAGCGGGCGACCAGTCGCGCCGCGTCGAACGACTTCGTCCCACCGAACACCATCACCATGGTCGCCGTCGGATCGCCCCGAGGTGAGCTCGAAGCGATAGACGCGCTCACCAGCGCCCTCGCCCGCCACGGGCCGACGATCAAGCTCGACGCCGCCACCATCGAGGCGACGCTCGGTCCCGGCGCGGCGGACGTGGACCGGGACGCCGCAAGCGAGCTGTTGGCATTGCTGGATCGGCTCGAACGCACCCACCAATTCGTCGTGTATCAGACCGATCCCGCTCACCCCGCGTGGAGCGATCGTTGCCTTCGCCAGGCTGATCGAGTGCTACTTCTCGTCGACGCCACCCGGAGCATCGCGGCAGGGGCCGTGCCCCGGCTGCCCGACGGCTGCCGGTGCGACGTTGTCATTCTGCACGACCACGCGGATCGGCGGCCTTCTGGCACCCCGGCGCTGCTCGACGCGCTGCCCTTCGGCCGGCACTACCACGTCCGCCGCCACGACGACGCCGACGTCCGCCGTGTCGGCCGCCAACTCGCCGGCGCCGCCGTGGGGCTCGTCCTCGGCGGCGGCGGGGCGCGCGGGTTCGCCCACCTCGGCGTCATGCGAGCGCTCGAGACCGCCGGCGTGCCGATAGACGCCATCGGCGGCACGAGCGTCGGCGCGCTCATGGGCGTCCTCCTGGCCTGGGGCTTCGACCACCCGACCCGTGTCGAGCGGGCTCACCGGTTCGTCGCGGGGAGGCTGACGATGCCGACCCTCCCCGTCCTGGCGGCGACGTCGGCCCGCCAGGTCACCCAGCGCCTGAAGCAGCCCGACTACGCCGGAGACCGGGACATCGTCGACACCTGGCTGCCCTACTTCTGTGTGTCGACCAATCTGTCGACGGCGCGCCCGTCCGTGCATCTGCGGGGACCGGCCTGGCAGGCGCTGCGGGCGAGCATCTCGTTGCCGGGCATGATGCCGCCGGTCTGCACCGACCAGGGAGAGCTCCTGGTGGACGGAGGCCTGGTAGACGACCTGCCCGTCGATGTCATGGCGCCCCTGCTCGACGGCGGTCGGATCATCGCTGTCGATCTCGGCATCAGCTCGGACTTTCGGGTCCGGCAGCGGTTCGACCCGAGCCTGTCGGGATGGAAGGTCCTCGCCCGGCGGCTCAGGCCGTGGGGTCCCCGGTTCGACGCGCCGAATCTGCTGACCACGCTCTTGCGAGCCAAGGAGGTTGCAAGTAGCGAGAGCCTCGAGCACAAGCGCGCCACGCACGACGTCACACTCCTGGTGCGCCCGCCCGTTGCCGGCTTCGGCGGCTTCGACTTCCGAAACGTCGACGTGCTCATGGATCGGAGCTACCGGTACACCCTCGACCTCCTGGAGCAGGACCCGGCCGCCGCCGACCTCAGTGGCCCGACAGGCGCCGGGCATTCATCACATTGGTGAAGTTCATCCGCGCTACGCGCTTTACGTTCAGCAGGTTTCGAAACCCCACGTTGTCGGTCGTGGCCGTCCCGCCGAAGGTGCCACAGCCGAGCGTCATCGATGGAACCAGGCCGGTCATGGCGCCACCACAGCCCTGTGAGGCAGGTACGCCGACGAGGATGCGGCTGGCGGGCATGGCGCGGGCGAAGCGGTCGATGCGGTCTTCGTCATCAGTGTGAATCACAGCCGTGTGCCCAGCGCCTTCGTAGGCGAGCAGGGCGCGACAGAGCTCGATGGCGGCCGCCTCGCCATCGGTCGCGTAAAGGGTCACGATGGGGGCGAGCCGTTCGGTGGCGTAGGCGCCCTCGGCTCCATCGACGTCGCCGCTGATGACGATGAGCTTCGTGTCGTCGGGCACCGGAACGCCAGCCGCGGCGGCGATCTCCATCGCGCTCCTTCCAATGAACCTCGGCTTCAGCCGGCCGCCCGGCAGGAATGCCTTCGCCACGAACTGCTCGGTGGCGACGCGATCGAACACCACCGCCCCAGCGCCCACCAACGCGGCCGCGAAGTCCTCGCGAGAGGTCGCATCGATGACAAGGTGCTGCTCGGCACCGCAGATGAGCCCGTTGTCGAAGGACTTGCTCGCCACGACGCAGGCGGCGACATACTCGAGGTCGGCATCAGAGCCCACCCAGACGGGCGCGTTGCCGGCTCCCACTCCCAACGCGGGGGTGCCCGAGCTGTACGCCGCCTTCACCATCGCCGCTCCACCCGTGGCGACGATCAGGCTCACATCGGGATGCCGCATGAAGCGGGCCGTGCGCTGGCGGCTGCCACGGTCGCGCACCAGCTGGACGATTCCTGATGGCGCTCCGTGCCGTTGCAGCACCGCTTGGACGATGTCGTCGGCCTTCGCCGCGGTGGCGGCCGAGGCGCGATGCGGGCTGAGGATCAACGCGTTGCGACCCTTGAGAGCGATGAGCACCTTGTTGGCGTAGGTCGACACCGGCTCGGTGACCGGGGCCATGGCGAACACGACGCCGACCGGGCTGGCGTACTCGGCCACGTCAGCGTCGGTGTCGACGCCGAGGAGCCCACTCCCCGGCCGCCCGACGAGCGTGGAGTAGACGCCCACCGAGCCGAACATGATCTTCTCGGCCTTGTCGTCCACCCGGCCGATGCCCGTCTCGGCGACCGTGGCGGCGGCCAGCTCGTCGGCCCGTCCGGCGATCGACGAGGCGATGTCGTGAAGTAGCCGGTCGAGCCTCTCCTCGTCCCACTCTTCGAAGGCGCGCTGGGCCATCACGGCCCCAGCGACCATCGCGTCGACAATCGGATCGCCCCGGTCGACGAAGAGGTGCTCCTCGTGCTGCTCGTTCATCGAGCGCACGCGCCAGGCCGCGGCCTGGCCGAGGAGCCGAGCCAGCATCAGGCCCTCGGCCGGGCGGTCCCGATAGAGCGACTCGATCTCCTCCCTGCTCAGGCGCCTCGCGTCCACGTCGGTGTGGGCGATTGCCGTGGCCGATCGCGTCGCTCCGGTGAGTATGCCGATCTCGCCGAGCAGGGAACCCGGGCCGACGAACGCCAGCGTCGCGTCGGTGTCGACCTCGTCGGAATGGACCTCGAGGCGAACCTCGCCGTCGTCGATCACGAAGACCGAGTCCGTCGGATCACCCTCTCTGAAGACCACGGTCCCGGCGTCGAACGCGATCGGCTCGAAGAACGAGGACAAGGAGTCGAGCAGCGCGGTCATCGAAGGGA
>JBKOXV010000042.1:0-7385 GCA_046725105.1 bacterium
GGCCTGCACCACCAGCCGGCGAGCGAGCTCCTCACTCACCACCGGCTCCGTCGCCGCTGCCATGGCGGCAGCGTCAGTCTCCCCGGCGGCCTCCACCGCCGGAATCATCGAAACGGTCACAGCCTGTCCTTTCCGGCCAGACCCCGCCCGGGGTCAGCCTGTCAGGCCAAGCCATTTCCACCGTGGATGCGACAGTCCCCACGGCGAAGAAGTGGTCCCATCAAGCTGGCGAGCGACAATTGTGGCCGCCATCGTTGGAGCCCGACGTCGCTCCCCCACGCCTTCGCCCAGCCGAGAGCATCGTACGGTTCGTCGCCCTCGGTTGAGCACTGTGCGAAGGACGCGCCGGTCAGAGGTGACATGACTACCGGATGACTCGCGCAGGGGGCGTCGGGCGGCCGTCTGATCAGGGGACGCCGATTCGGCTGTTCTCAGCAACCGGTCCTCGGCTTCAGCCCATCTCCTACCCGCAGCGGACATGCTCGGCGCGCCACCTACCGCCGGCTGGGTGGCGCGCCACTGCCGCTTTGATGAGTGCGCGCTCGCCGGCGCGAGCAACCCTGCGACGTAACCGATCGAGTCCTCTTTGTGTCAAGAGGCTTTTCGTGGGCGGCGGATGGGGGCGGCGGCCCCCCGAGTGGTGGGAAATGAGCGTGGGCGTGATCATCGACGTTGGTGTGGCTGCTCGTCACCCGGCGAGCAGCTCGTTGCTTTTCGGTCCCACCTCCTGGGTGTCGGTGACAGTGTTGTCGGTCTGGTAGAGCTTCGCCATCGAGCCCTCGGAGAGGTAGCGGCGGTCGGTGACTTGCCATTCGTCGTGGACTTCGAGGAGGACGGAGCCGGCGAGGCGCAGCACGGCGGCCTCGTTGGGGAAGATCCCCAGGACGTTGGTGCGCCGCTTGATCTCCTTGTTCACCCGTTCCAACGGATTCGTGCTCCAGATCTTCTTCCAGTGGGCCTGGGGGAAGGCGGCGAAGGCGCAGATGTCGACGACGGCGTCGCGCAGCATGGCCTCGACGGCAGGGAACTGTCGGCCCAACTTGGCGGCGATGGAGTCGAGCTGGTCGGCGACGGCGGCGGCGTCGGGCTGGGCGAAGATGGTGCGGACGGCGGCGGCGACCATCTCGGCCGAGCCCTTGGGCACTTTGGCCAGCACGTTGCGCAGGAAGTGGACGCGGCAGCGTTGCCAGGCGGCGCCGACCATCACCTTGTCGATGGCGGCGCGCAGGCCCTGGTGGGCGTCGGAGATCACCAGGCGCACGCCGGCCAGGCCGCGGGCTCGCAACGACCGTAGGAACGAGGTCCAGAAGGTGGCGTCCTCGGAGTCGCCCACGGCCAGGCCCAGCACTTCCCGATTGCCGTCGGCGGCGACCCCGGTGGCCACGATGATGGCTTTGGACACCACGTGGGCTCCCTCGTGGGCTTTCACGTAGGTGGCGTCCAAGAACACGTACGGGAACTCGATGTGGTCCAGGCGCCGCTCCCGGAACTCGCCCACCGCCGAGTCGAGCTCGGCGCAGATCCGGGACACCTGACTCTTGGACACCCCGGCGTCGATCCCCAACGCCGACACGAGGTCGTCGACTTTGCGGGTGGACACGCCGTGCACGAACGCTTCCATGATCACCGCCCACAACGCCCGATCGATGCGCCGGCGGGGTTCGAGCAGCGACGGGTAGAAGCTGCCTTCTCGCAGCTTGGGGATCGGCAACTCCACGTCACCAGCCTTGGTCGACAACAGGCGGGAACGGCTTCCGTTGCGGTGGGTGGTGCGGGCGTCGCTGCGCTCGTAGCGGGCGGCGCCGATCACCTGGGTGGCTTCCAACTCGACGAGGGCCTGCAGTACGAACTGCATCGCCTCCCGCATGAAGTCCATGTCGCCGCCGGCGCGCAACGCGTCGAGCAGCTCGGTCAGAGCAGACTGGTCCAGGGCCATCGTGGCGTTCTCCTTCGTGAACCTTGGTCGGAACACGTCGAAGATCACGCGGTGGCCCTCACCGCGGGTGGATGCTCCGCCAACCGGGCCTGTCAGTTCGCCGTAGAGCCGTCAAACAGCTCGAGGCGGTACAGGAGAGCCGGGCCTCAGCCCGCAATCCCACCACTCGAGTCAGTGTCATGTTGGTGGGGTCAGTGTGATGCTGATGGTCGTGTTGCCGGCTCGCTCAACCACTCCGTGCCCTTCTGTGGCCAGGTCCCGTCTTGCGGCCGGCAGCATGATGTGGACCGGCCGGCGTGGCTTGATAGGAGCGTGGCGTCGCCCCCACTGAGGTGTGCCCACCGACCGGTCCTGTCACCGTCCAACGTGTGAAAGGCAACAGGACCCATGATCATGCTCGGCATCGATGCGCACAAGCGCACCCACACCGTCGTCGCCGTTGACCATCACGGCCGCCAGCTCGGCACCAAGACGACCGAGGCCACGACGACCGCCGATCATCTGGCGATCGTTCGCTGGGCCGACCAGTTCGGCGAGGAGCGGTGCTGGGCGGTCGAGGACTGCCGTCATCTGTCTCGGCGCCTCGAGCGCGACATGCTGGCTGCCGGGGAGCGGATCGTGCGGGTGCCACCGAAGCTGATGGCGCACTCGCGTGACGCGGCGCGCACCTACGGCAAGTCGGACCCGATCGATGCCCTCGCGGTTGCCCGGGCGGCGCTGCGCGAGCCTGGCCTGCCCACCGCCCATCTGGACGACACTGCTCGGGAGCTCCGGCTCCTGGTCGATCACCGAGAAGACCTGGTCGCGGAGCGGACGCGGCACATCAACCGGCTTCGCTGGCACCTCCATGAGATCGATCCGACCTGGGAGCCAGATCTCCGAGCCTTCACCACGTTCAAGCATCTCGACGTCGCGGCGCGCCGCCTGGCTGGCCTCGACAGCGTCATCGCACGCGTCGCCACCGATCTGGTCGCTCGCATTCGTCAACTCACCATCGACATCAACGAGCTGCGCTCCCAACTTGAGATGCGCACCGAGGTGGCTGCTCCACGACTACGCCAGATCCACGGGATCGGCCCACTCGCTTCGGCGAAGCTGATCGGCGAGGTGGCCGGCGTGCAACGCTTCCGCTCGGCGTCCACGTTCGCTCGGCACAACGGCACGGCCCCCACGCCCGTGTGGTCAGGCAACACCGATCGACACCGACTCAGCCGCGCCGGCAACCGCCAACTCAACGCCGCCATCCACCGTGTCGCGCTCACCCAAGCCCGATCACACCCCGGAGCGATCTCCTTCCTGCAACGGCGCGCCGAACGAGGCGCGACCCGGAAAGAAGCCATCCGCTCCCTGAAGAGACGGCTCTCCGACGTCATCTACCGAGCCATGCTCGCCGACGTCGCACTCCACCAACAACGAGCTACCGACCGCGCTGCTTGACATAGGAGAGAGGGGACACTCACCGGATGGGTGGCTTCGACGTCGGGGCGTCAGCTCTGGTGGGAGCCGGTCGTAGGCTGTGGTCGGGTCCGGGAGTGGCTTGGCCGAAGAGTCGGTGCTCGGGGTGAGAGCCGAGCGCGCAGGCGACAGAGTCGTTCCCCGTGTGCCCTCCCGGACCCGCGGCGACGTGTCCTGCCCGTTCGGCGTCGTGGCGGAGGCGGGCGTAGAGGGCGCGCGTCGCTGATGCGCCGTTTGAGCGCCCGGATCGCTTCCTTCCCGGAGTGGCCTTCGGCGATCTTGCGGTCGTAGTAGGCGCGCCCGGCGGTGTGCCGGAAGCGGATCTGGGTAACGGCGGCCATGTGGATGGCGTGGTTGAGCCGACGATTCCCGCGGCGCGACAGCCGGAAGACCTTGCGCCGCCCTCCGGAGGACACCTCGATCGGTGCGGTGCCGTTGCAGGCGGCGAAGTGGTCGCGGGTCGGGAAGCGGGCGATGTCGCCGACGTCACCGATGACGGTGGCGGTGACGATCGGTCCGACCCCGAACAGCTCGGTCACGGTCGTCTTCGACGCCGTCACCGCGGCGGTGATCCGGCGGCGGGCATGGAGGTCGAGCAGGATCGGGTGTAGGGGGATGTAGCGGTCGGTGTGGAGCTTGCCGACAGGGACCCGTAGCCAGTGGGTGTCGCCCAGTTCGACGATGGCGTCGGCCTGGAGGGCGCAGAACTCGCCGACGCGTAGCCCGGTGCGGGCGAGTATCTCGACGACGAGACGACGGAAGGGGTCGAGGCGGGTGGCGGCGGCCATGAACCGGGCGGCGTGGTCGTCGTCGAGGAACGTGGGGAGCGGTTCGTCGAGGCGGGGCCGGTCGGGGCCGAAGATCGGGTTCCGTGCCGGGGCGTCGGGGCGGTCCCACTCGATGAGCCGTTCGATGATGACCCGCAGCATCCCGAGCCGCAGGCTGATGGTGGTCTTCTTCAACGGCTGTCCGGTGGTCCCTCGGGGGTGGCGAGCCACCGCTTGTAGTCCTCGATGTGGCGACGCTGCACCTGACGGAACGCGTGGACGTCGGGGTGGTGGTCGACGAGCCAACCGGCGAACGACCGCAGGCACACGTCGGCGCCGACGACGCTGTTGGGGCGGAGGGACACGGCGCTCTGGTCCAGGTAGGCGCGGCACGTCGCCGCCAGCACCGGTGCTCGCCCAGTGATGCGAGCCCAGCGGTGGTCGACGGGTTCGGGTTCGATGGCCAGGACGGTCATGACGCCCGCCCGCTGCGCCCGAGGTGGCCTTGGGCGTCGATGGCTTCGGCGGCGCGCCGGTACTTGCCGGCCAGCCAGTCGTTGGCCAGGTGCAGGTAAATCTGGGTGGAGCTGATCGACCGGTGCCCGGCCTGAGCCTGCAGCGCCTCCAACGCCATGCCGGCCTCGCGGAGCCGGGTGAAGCAGGTGTGGCGCAGCTCGTGACACGTGCCGTGGGCCAGCCCGGCCCGGTGGCGGGCGCCGGTGATGATCTCCTCGAGCCCTTTCGCGGTGAGCGGCCGGCCCCGATACGGACCCTTCAACACGACGAACACCCGGTCCGTCACCGCGCCGGCCGGGCGTTCGCGGTCGAGGTAGGGGCGCAGGGTCGTGAAGAACCGCGGCGAGATCGGCACGAGCCGCTGATGACCACCCTTGCCGTCGGCGGCGAACAGCCGCCGCTCCCCCACCGCACGTCATCGAGCCGCAGGCCGAGCGCTTCGCTGCGGCGCAGCCCGGCCAGCAGCATCGCCTCCACGATGGCCCGGTCCCGCTCGGTGCGCAGCGCCCCCATCAGCGCGGTGACTTCGGCCGGTTCGAGGACCCGGGGCAGATGCCGCACCGGCCGCACCAACGGCACCACCCGCTTGTTCCGCGTGACCGGCGAACGGACCGGCATCCCCCGCTGCACCGGGCTGGCCGACACCGCGCCGACGAGGACCAGATGCCGGTAGAAGCTCGACACCGACGACAGTCGCCGTCGCACCGTCGACACCGCCAACCCGGCCGAACCATCCTCGAGACGCACCACCGTGCCATCGGAGCCCTGAGTGCGCTGCGCTCGCACGAACGCCACCACGTCCGACACGCGCACCGCCACCGGGTCCTTGGCGACCACCGGGAAGAACACCTTCAAGTCATAGGCGGCCGCAAGGGTCGAGTTCGACCGCAACCGGGCCGCCACCGACGCCAGATAGTCGTCGACGAGGCGATGACTGAGACGAGGAGCACCAGTCGAACCCTTCTCAGGCAGGACCAGCGACGGGAACACGGACGGCATCGGGATCCTCCGATCACGCCCGCTGCACCATCGTCACCGACAGCAACAGCGGACACGCGGATCACCGGCATAACGACCCGAGTGCGTGCGCCCGTTATCGCCGGATATGCGTGTCTTGACCACGATCTCGCCGTCGGCAATATCGGGTGCCCTCAAGCCGGCGGCCAGGGCGGTAGGTCGAGCTCTTCGGCACCGCTTCGGGGGTAGGTCTCGAGCGCGCGATGTGCCGATAGGTACGGCTGCCGAGCAGAGTCCCCCGGATTGGCGTGCTCGCGTTATGTACGTCGCTGACCGGCACGTAGGCTCGATGCCTGTGAGCGTGCTGCGTGCGCAGTCTGAGATAGGGACGTGAGGTGCCGAGGACTGGTGCGATCACGTTGACGCTTCTGATGGCCGACGGGCGTGACCGCTCGTGATGTCACTGGCGAGCGCTATCTCGGCGGGCACTCGACACCGAGGGCGGCGAGGTCGCCGCACAGCTTCGTTCGGCTGATCTTCCAGGTGCCGTCGTGACGGTGCAGGAGGGCGACGCTGTCCTCAAGCACGACGGCTCCGGCATTGTCGAGACCGTTCCAGGACACCCAGGCGTCGTCGCCGGCCACGACGGCGGCGACGGGAACGAAGGCGTGCATACCGGCGGCACGGGCGCTGGCGAGGGCGGCGGAAACGATGTCGGCGAGGTCGCGTGGATCGTCCACGCCGCTCAGGACGGCCGTGGCGTCGGCAGCCAGGTCGTAGACCTGGCTGAAGGCGTCCATGACGGCGCGTTCGTCGGGGTTCGGTTCGAACACAAAAGGAGTCGATGGTTGCCATGGCGCTGGGCCGTCGCGATGGAAGTTGTCCAGGTCGACGTCGACCACGCGGTTCAGATCATCCAGTACGAACAGGCGGTTGGTGAATCCGATCATGCTGTGGATGTTGCGACCGGCGGTACGCCAGCCGACGAGCGTGTTGCGCCCGGGGTCGATCTCGGCGACCACGCCGTAGGCTTGACCGCCCTGCTGCAGCCGAAGGCGGGCGAAGACCCGGCCGTCGACGGCCACGATGGCGGGGGCCGCAACCGATACGGCTTCGGTTGTGTCGGCGAGCAGCTCGATTTCGGCGACGACTTCGCCGGTGACGGCGTTGATGCGTGTGAGCGTGGCTCCCTGCGAGTGCCCGACCCACACCGTGTCCCGATCCACGGTGAGAAAGGCAGGGTTGGTGGCGACGGGTACGCGCCGCTTCACTGTCAGGTCCGTCGCATCGAGCTCCAGGACAGCGGCGCCGGGAGGGTCGGCCACCCAGACAGAACCGTTGCGGGAGGCGGCACTGACGAGCGACGTCGCCCCGGGCACCTCGTGCAAGACGCCCACGTGCATCGAGGGCAACTCGATCTCGGCGATGCGGCCGCTTCTCTCGGTCGTGACGTAGGCCCGGGCGTCGAACGGCGACGCCAGCGCCGTCGGCTCACTCGTGGGGATGTCGACCGTGGAGACGGATGACGTCTCGAAGTCGACGATCAGCAGCCGGTCGTTGCTTCTCGGTTGGTCGGCGACGTGGATCGCCAGGTGACCGTTCAGCACGCCGGTGCCCAGCCACCGTCCGGCGGCGTCATGAAACTGCGAGCCGAACGCCACTTCCGTCGTCTCGCCCGTCTCGGGGTTGACCCGCATGGCCGTGAACGGCAGCCCGACAGCGTACAGGTCGGTGCCGTTGGTGCGCAGGGCCCG
>JBKOXV010000016.1:0-10405 GCA_046725105.1 bacterium
GGGCACGTGCGCGGCCTGCGACCGGTCCGCACCGACGGCGACGTCGGCCGCCTGGCCCGTCTCTGCCTCGCCGACCGACGCGACCCGCGCTCGCGGTTGCACGCCATCGTCATGCACGCCGGCGCCCCCGACCGCGCCGCCGTGCTCGCCGACCGCGTCCGCGCCGCCCTCCCCGCCGCCCCCGCCGCCGCCGGCACCATCAGCCCCTTCGGCCCGGCCATGGTGGCCCACACCGGCCCCGGCCTCCTCGGCCTCGCCTGGTGGTGGGCCGACAGGTTCTGACGAAGTTTGGGGCGGGTTTTGCACCCCGATCCTCGTCAGAACCGTGCCGGGGTGGCTACCGCCGCGCTCAGGCGGCGGAGGTAGTCACGGCGGGTGATCTCGCAGGCGCCGAGGGATGTGAGGTGCGGGGTGGCCCACTGCACGTCGAGGAGGACGAAGCCGCCGGCGCGGAGGCGGTCGACGAGGGCGGCGAGCGCCACCTTCGAGGCGTCGGCCTGGCGGTGGAACATCGATTCGCCGGCGAACAGGCCCCCGATGGCCACCCCGTACAGGCCGCCGGCCAGCTCGCCGTCGGGCGTCCACGTCTCGACGCTGTGGGCCCAGCCCAGCTCGAACAGGCGCGTGTAGGCCCGCACGAACGCCGGTGTGATCCATCCGCCCCGTCGCGCCGGCGCCGCGCACGCCTTCATCACCGCCTCGAACGATTGGTCGACGCCGACCTCGAACCGCCGGATCGACCGCCGCAGGGAACGCGACACCCGCAGACCGTCCAGCGGTAGAAGGCCGCGCGGATCCGGCGACCACCAGCCCAGCCGGCGGCGGTCATAGGGCATCGGGAACAGCCCGGCCCGGTAGGCGGCCAGAAGCGTGCCCGGCTCGAGGTCGGCGCCGACGCAGACGAGGTCGTCAGGAGCGTTGGTGGGATCGGGAAAACGCCATGGGGTCGGCGGGGGCTCCACCGGCCCGGCCGTCACGACCGGTAGTCGTAGAACCCGCGCCCGGACTTCCTGCCGAGAAGGCCGGCCTCCACCATGCGGCGCAGCGATGGCACGGGCGTGTAGTTGGGATCCTTGAACTCGGCGTACAGGGCGTCGAGGATCGACACCGACGTGTCGAGGCCGACCAGATCGAGCAGCTGGAACGGTCCGAGCGGGAAGTTGCACCCGCCCTTCATGGCGGTGTCGATGTCCTGCATCGAGGCGGTGCCGTGGTCGAGCATCCGCACGGCGTTGTTGAGGTACGGGAACAGCAGCGCGTTGACGATGAAGCCGGCCCGGTCCTTCACGTCGACGGCGTCCTTGCCGCAGGCGGCCACGAAGGCCTTGGCGGTGGCGACGGTGTCGTCGCTGGCGGTGAGGGGGCGAACGACCTCGACCAGCGTCATCACCTGCGCCGGGTTGAAGAAGTGAATGCCGCACACGCGGTCGGGTCGCTTGGTCTGCACGGCCAACTCGATCACCGACAGGGTCGACGTGTTGGTGGCGATGATGGCTTCGGGCTTGCAGACGGCGTCGAGCTCGGCGAACAACGGCTTCTTGACGGCCAGGTCCTCGACCACCGACTCGATCACCAGGCCGCAGTCGACGAGGTCACCGAGGTCGTCAGTGGGCGTGATGCGAGCGAGGATGGCTTCGCGCTCGCCGTCCTCCAGCTTGCCCTTGGCGACCTGCTTGGCCAGGTTCTTGTCGATGGCGGCGACGGTGTCGTCGGCCGACGGGCGGGCCCGTGACCGCAGGACGACGTCGAACCCGGCGCGTGCCGCCACCTCGGCGATCCCGCCGCCCATCTGGCCCGACCCGACGATTCCCACCCGCGTCAGCGTGTCCATCCACCGAAATTACTCGAGGGTAGGGAACGTGACCAAAGACCAGCTCGAATGCGACCGGCTCGTAACGTGCGAGACCCCTGGGCGTCACCCGCGATCGGTACCGTCGTAAAGATGAGCGCGCTGGAGACGCCGCGGGTGCTGGCCCTGGAGGCCGCCTACAACTTCCGCGACCTCGGCGGCTACCCCACGGAGGACGGACGGGTCACGAAGTGGCGGACGCTCTTCCGGGCCGACGGCCTCCATCGCCTCACCGACGCCGACCTCGAAGTAATGCGCGACATCGGCCTGCGCACCGTGATCGACCTGCGCACCGCCGACGAGCTCGCCGAGCGCGGCCGCTTCCCGCTCGACGCCCATCCTGTCGGCTACCACCATGTGTCGTTGATGGATGTCATCTGGGACCCCGGCCAGGCGCCGGTCGAGTCCTCCGGCGCGCCCGTGTCGGACTTCCTGCTCGAGCGGTACATCGAGATGATCGCCGGTGCCGGTCGACGCATCGGCGACGTGTTCGCCATCCTGGCCGACCCCGACGCCCTTCCCGCCGTCTTCCACTGCGCCGCCGGCAAGGATCGCACCGGCATCCTCGCCGCTCTGATCCTGAGCTCGCTCGGCGTGGCCGATCACGACGTCGTCAGCGACTACGCCCTGACGGGTGAGGCCGTGCCGCGCATGCTGGCAGCGTGGAAGGCGACGGCCGCCGCCCAGGATCCGCCGGCCGCCGACACCCCGCCGGTGGCGGCCCCGCCGGCGGCGTTCCTGGCCGCCGACCCCGACGCCATGGCGCGCCTGCTCGCCCTCATCCGGTACGTGCACGGCTCGGTTCGGGACTATGTCCGGACGCTGGGCGTGTCCGACGCCGTGCTGGCCGGCCTCGAAACGTCCCTCCTCGAGCCTCAGGCGTAGTAGCCGGTCACGTCGATCACGAAGTCCGCGGGTTGGAAGCCGCCGCGGATCGTGAGCTGGCGATCGCCGCCGAGTTGGGAAATCACAGTGGCGGCGAGGTTCTGGCCCGGGCCGAACCAGTTGATCGACGACGTGCCGGCGTACGGCGTCCCCGCCGGCCGGACGGCGAGGAAACCGCCGGCGCCCTCGGTGTCGGTGACCGTGAGCGTGATGGCGACGGCCGTCGCTCCGGGCCCGGCGGCGGGTGCCGCTGGGTTGGGGCCGGCGACCGACACGGTCCGCTCCTGGGCGTCGGCCAGCTTGCCGTCGGTGCCGCGGGAGTCGTACACCCGTTGGGGCGAGATGGCGTGGAAGGCACCCGCCGACTCGGGCCCGGCCAGTTTCCGCCACTTCCCCGGCGTGCCCGAGGCCACGCACACGAACAGGTTGCCGTGCTCGTCCTCGACGATGTCGCCGTGGATCCACGAGTCGCTCGTGGGCGGACCGAGGTTGGTGAATGGAAACAGGCCGATGACGCCCGATCCCGCCGCCAGGACGTCGTAGATCGGTCCCATGCCGGCCACGCCGATGGCGGCGTGGCTGAACGCGGCCCCCACGACGGCGGCGCTGATCCCGTTGAGGGCGAGGTTGTCGGTGACGGAGAAGACCGCGTGCGGGTTGGCTCCGAAGTATTGGCCGGAGCCCGTGTAATTGATGCCGGAGGTGGGAGTCGAGCCCGCGTCCGGTGTGGCTTGCGTGCCGACGACCAGACTGTCGTCCGTCGCCGCCGCGGCGGGTCCGGCTGTGAACAAGGCGCCACCGGCCGCGCCGGCCGCCACGCCCCCGGCGAGCTTGAGAAGGTCGCGCCGGCTCCGGGCGGGGGCCGCGTCGGACGGGGCGGTCGGCTGCGGCGTGGCTTCGAGGCGGGCGGTGAGCCGGGCGACGATGCCGCGCAGCTCGGCCACTTCGGCCTGGAGGGCGGCGACGTCGGATGGGTGGTCGGTCGTCATGAGTGCCTCCGGAGGCGTTCGATGGCGGCAACGTCGAGCCCGGCGCGGCCGCGACGCAGCTGGCTGCGTTCGGCCTCGAGGGCGGTGCTGGTCGAGTGGAGACCGGCGGCGGCCGTCACCTCGGCCCGACCGGTCTTCAGGCGAGCCCCGTGCGCCGCCGTCTCCGACGTCACCAGGTCCTCGCGGCTGGCCGGTCTCGTCATGGCGCCCCTCCTTCTCGCCCGTAGCCGAGCACTTCGGCATCCTCACAGGAATGGGCCCGTCCGGCCTAGTGCGGCCGCCGAGAAATGCGCTTGTGTCGGTGTATGGGGCGAATTCCGCACCAACGGGCGCCACGGGCGAACGGAATCGCGGGGAGGCGGTACGGTCGCCCGCCGGTGGACGACTCAGTGGACGACTCGGTGAACGCCGCGGAGAACAACTCGGTGTACGCCGCGGTGAACAAGCGGTGAACGGCACGGTGGCGTTGGTCGGCGGCGGAGAGTTCGCCCTCTCCGCTGACGTCGATCGGGCGCTGCTGGAGCGGGCCGGCACCGACCGCGTCCTCGTGCTCCCGACGGCGGCGGCCTACGAGCACCCCGACCGTGTGCTCACCGTCGCCGAGAAGTGGTTCGCCGGCCTCGGCGGGCGCGCCGACGGCCTGGGCGTCCTCGCCCGCCCCGACGCGTCCGTCCCCGCCCACGTGGAGGCCGTCCGGGCCAGCCGGTTCACCTATCTCGCCAGCGGCTCGCCCATGCACCTCCGGTCCGTCCTGAAAGGCACGCCGCTGTGGGACGCCCTCACCGAGGCGGTCGAAAAGGGCGGCGTCGTGGCCGGCTCGGGAGCCGGCGCCATGGTGCTCACCGACCCGATGGTCGACCCGCGGGGCGGCGCCTTCACCCTCGGCCTCGGCCTCGTACCCAGCGTCGCCGTCGTGCCGGACGCCGATCACTGGTCCCACGAGCGGCTCCACCGCACCCTCGAGCTTGCCCGCGGCTTCCCAGTGGTGACGATCCCAGCCGGTGCGGCCGCCGTCCGCCAGCCGGGCGGCTGGACGGTCTACGGCGACGTCGTGGTCCACCTCGACGGCGCCGAAGTGGGGATCGACGCGCTCAGCTCTCGGTGACGGTCACCTTGGTGATGGTGATCGGTTCCTTGGGCGGGACCCCGTTGGCGCTCGGGTCGGGGTTGGCGGCGCCGTCGAGCGTCTTCACCGTCGTGTCGAGGCCGTCCGACACCTGACCGAACAGCGAGTAGTTGGGCGGCAGTTGGGCGCCCTGGTCGCCGGTGATGACGAAGAACTGGCTGCCGTTGGTGTTCGGACCGGAGTTCGCCATCGCTAGGGAGCCGATCTTGTACTGGCCCGCTTGAGGGAGCTCGTCGGCGAACTCATAGCCGGGCCCACCGGTGCCCTTGCCGGTCGGGTCGCCGCACTGGACGACGAAGCCGGCGATGATCCGGTGGCACGGGGTGTCGTCGTAGTAGTGGTAGCGAGCCAGGGTGACGAAGTTGTTCACCGTCCCGGGCGCCTTGGCGGCGTCGAGCACCACGGTGAACGAGCCCTTGTTGGAGTCGAGGGTGGCCGTGTACGTCTTGGTCGGGTCGATGCACAGCTTCGGCGCCGCCGTGAAGGTCGTCGTCTTGGGCGACGAGCCGTCGGGGTTGGGGCACTCGCCGGTGCCGTAGGCGAACGGGGCGGGCACCGTGGTGGCACCCGGAACCGTGGTGGACGCGGCGTTGGGCGGCGCCTCCGTGGTGGTGGCCGCCGCCACCGACGTGTCCGACGTGGCCACCGACGTGCTGTCGTCGCGGTTGAAGAACCAGATCAGAAAGGCCACCAGGATGGCGACCAGGCCGATTCCGCCCCAGATGGCGGCGGTGCGCTTGCGCTTCTGGCGCACCTGCTGGCGTTGGAGCTCCTCCAGGCGGATCTGGCGATTCGCCTTCTGCCGTTCCCGCTTCTCGGTGCCCACGGGCGTCGCAGCCTAGGAGATCAGATCTCGCCGAAGCCGGTCGCCTGGCGGCGGGATCGCTCCGGTACCCTCGCCCGTCGTGGCCCTCATCGTGCAGAAGTTCGGCGGCACGTCCGTCGCCGATGCGGACCGCATGCGCGCCGTCGCCGAACACGTCGCCTTCACCCGACGGCAGGGCCACGACGTCGTCGTCGTCGTCTCGGCGATGGGCAAGGAGACCGACAACCTCGTGGCGCTGGCCAACGCCGTGTCCAAGACGCAGCCGGGCCGCGAGATGGACATGCTCCTCACCATCGGCGAGCGCAAGAGCATGGCTCTCATGTGCATGGCCCTCGCCGATCTCGGCGTCGACGCCCTGAGCTTCACGGGTAGCCAGGTCGGCATCATCACCGACACGACGCACGGCAAGGCCAAGATCCTCGAGGTCAAGGGCGACCGCGTGCGCGACGCGCTGGAGCAGGGGAAGGTGTGCGTCGTCGCCGGCTTCCAGGGCGTGTCAACCGAGCGGGAGATCACCACGCTCGGCCGCGGCGGGTCGGATACCACGGCCGTGGCGCTGGCGGCGGCCTTCCACGCCGATGCGTGCGAGATCTACACCGACGTCACGGGCGTGTTCAGTGCCGACCCGCGCATCGTGCCCCAGGCCCGCAAGCTGCCCCGGCTGAGGTTCGACGAGATGCTCGAGATGGCGGCCAGCGGCGGACGCGTCCTGGCGTTGCGCTCGGTCGAGTTCGCCCGGAACCACGGCGTCCCGCTCCACGTCCGATCGAGCTTCACCTGGGAGCCGGGGACGTGGGTCACCAAGGAGGAACCATCGATGGAGGACCCGATCATCTCCGGCGTCACCCACGACATCACGGAGGCCAAGGTCACGATCCTCGGCGTACCCGACCGCCCCGGCGTGTCGGCCGCCATCTTCGAGCCGCTCGCCGCGGCCGGAGTCGTCGTCGACATGATCGTCCAGAACACCTCCACCAAGGGCACCACCGACATCAGCTTCACCGTGCCCAAGGCCGACATGTCGGTCGGTGAGGAGATCGTCAAGCGGGTCGCGGGAGAGATCGGCGCCACCGGTGTCGACCACGACGCCGACATCGCCAAGGTCAGCCTGGTGGGCGCGGGGATGAAGACCAGCCCCGGCATCGCCGCCAAGATGTTCCGGACGCTGGCCGATCGCCAGATCAACATCGAGATGATCTCCACGTCGGCCATCCGCATCACCGTCGTGGTGCCGGCGCCGGACATGCAGGCCGCGGTGCAGTCGTTGCACACCGCCTTCGGGCTCGACAGCGGCTTCGACTACGGCGCCCCGCTGCCGGAGCGGACCTAAACGCCCGGGGGCGGCGCGGCCGGCGCCAGTAGCCTGACCGCCATGCGTGTCGGGCTCGTAGGTGCAACCGGGCAGGTCGGCGGGGTCATGCGTCGGATCCTGGAGGAGCGGTCCTTCCCCGTCGACGAGATCCGCTACTTCGCCTCGTCGCGCTCGGCCGGCCGCACTCTGCCGTGGAAGGGTGCCGAGATCGAGGTGGAGGACGCCGAGACGGCCGATCCCTCGGGCCTCGACTTCGCGCTCTTCTCGGCCGGCGCGGCGGGTTCGCGGGCCCTCGCGCCGAGGTTCGCGGCGGCGGGCGCCACTGTGATCGACAACTCCTCGGCGTGGCGCATGGACCCCGACGTCCCGCTGGTCGTGGCCGAGGTCAACCCGCACACGCTCAGGCGTATCCCCAAGGGCATCGTGGCCAACCCGAACTGCACCACGATGGCGTTCATGGCCGTGCTCAAGCCGCTGCACGTCGAAGCGGGCCTCACCCGCCTCATCGTCAGCAGCTACCAGGCCGTATCCGGGGCCGGCCTCGCCGGGGTCGAGGAGCTCGACGAGCAGATCCGCAAGGTGGTCGACGGCGCCGCCGCCCTCACCCATGACGGCGGGGCCGTCGACTTCCCGGCGCCGGTGAAGTTCGCCCGGCCCATCGCCTTCAACGTGCTGCCCTTCGCCGGCAAGCTGGTCGATGACGGATCCGGCGAGACCGACGAGGAACAGAAGCTCCGCAACGAGAGCCGCAAGATCCTCGAGATCCCCGATCTGCCCGTGTCCGGCACGTGCGTGCGCGTCCCGGTCTTCACCGGCCATTCACTCTCCATCAACGCCGAGTTCGATCGGCCGCTCTCTCCGCAGCGCGCCACCGAGATCCTCGCCTCGGCGCCGGGCGTGGCCCTCGCCGACATCCCCACGCCGCTGCTGGCCGCCGGCCACGACCCCAGCTACGTCGGCCGCATCCGCGGCGACCCCTCGGTGGCGAACGGCCTGGCGCTGTTCGTTTCGAACGACAACCTGCGCAAGGGCGCGGCCCTCAACGCCGTGCAGATCGCCGAGCTGCTCACCCGCGCCGCGTTCTGATGCGCGTGAAGTGTCGTAAAGACCGATAAAGCGCGTCAGATCGCTTGGGCGCGTGGCCGTTGCCGTTGCCCGGGTGGCCGTTTCCGGCCGTGAAGCGCTCGATCCAGTGGACGGGCGGCAGCTGCCTCGGCCCGGGGAGCTGGTCGATCGGTTGCGGGGCGGGCAGCTCCGGGGCGCGGGCCGTCACCCGGGCCGTGCGCACGAAGCCGAGGAACGGCGTCACGCCCAGCTCGACCTCGTCGTCCTGGTGCACCAGCGCCGCCAACCCGGGCCGGGTGACGAAGGCCCGGATGCGCTCGCTCGTCCCGTCGTCGACGGCGATCCAGTGCACGTCTTCGGACTCGGTGCCGCGCTGGCGGGGCCAGGTGCGCCGCCGTACGACGGTGCCCCGGACGACGTCCTCGCGGCCGGCGTCGAGCAGGCCGCGTGCGAGGCGGATCACGCCCCGCCGGATGGCGATGATCGTGAGGGCGAGGAGCGTGACGACGATCGCCCACGTGACGCCGACGGCGATGTGTTCAGCGACGTCGCCGTCGTACAGGCGCAAGTCCGGGTCGTCCACCTGACCGACGGAGCGGGCGGCGTCCTCGAGGTTCTGGGTGAGGTCCGACCCGAACCGCAGCCACACGTAGACGGGGATCGCCAGGGTGGCGGTCCACAGCAGGCCACTCGCCAGCGCCCGGCCCGGTCCCTGACCCCAACCGATCCGCCAGGTCGGATACCGGACTTCTACTTGCCTCCATCGGCCGTCGTGGTGGCTCCACGCCAGCCGGTCGTCCTCGGCGCTCAGCGGCAGGCGGGCCACCGTGTGACGGGCGGCGTCCATGGCGGCGGCGTATGCCAGGTGGCGCTCGTAGAGGATGACGGCGGCCGGCGAGAGCTCGTCGTAGCGACCGTCGGTGTAGCCGCGGCGCACGCCCAGCCAGTGGGTTGCCGAGGCCAGGCCGGCGTCGGTGTCGCGCTGGCGGTCGCGGTCGAAGCGCTTGGCCACCACTGCACACAGCGCCACGAGGGCGACGGCGGTGAGGACGGACCACAGCCGGGGTCCTTGATCCGGCTCGGCGTCCTGCGTCGACGAGAGGGCGAGAAGCGCCCATCCGATGAGCGCGACGAGGCCGATGCCAAACGTGGCGATGACCCACCCAGGGAAACGGAGCTGCGACAGACCGAGCTGGCGGGCGTCCTTCTCCACCGACCGGCGGAACCGCCGCCACCACGCGTCCGACACCGCCGCCGGCCCCGTGGTGAGCGCGGCGCCCGGAACGATGCCGTCGACGGCCTTGCGACGCAGGTGGTCGAGCACCTGGCGCTCGTACGGCTGGAGATCCCGGGCGTCGCGTCCCGTGCGACGCAGCTCGACGATCTCCTGCTCGGGGGTGACCTGGATGACGTCGATGTACTTGCGAGTGGCGAGGTCGAGGAGGGTGGCCGCCGCCGCCGACGCCGTGACCTCCCACCCGTGGGTCAGCAGGTTGACGACGGCCGGCGGCTCGTCCCGGAGTTCACTGGTCGCGGGACCCTCGCGCGGCCGGCGAGGATGGAAGACGGCGAGCAGGCTGTAGCCCACCGCCAGCCAGACGAGGGAGGCGGCCGCCAACGCGACGAAGGCGAACGTCGGCCCGTTCATCGGAGCCTTGGACTCTCAGCAGGCACAGGGGTTACCCCTGCATTTGGGGCAACCGTGGGCGTATCGATCCACCGCCTTGTCGAGGTCGATGCCGAGCTGGTTTGCCAGTGACGCCACCCAGGCCAGGACGTCGCCGAGCTCGTGGGTCTGATCCTCGGGCGTGCCCTTCCGGACGGCGCGAGCCAGTTCGCCCATCTCCTCGGCGAGCCACGCCACCGTGGCGGTCACACCCCGCTCTCGATCGCGCTCGCCGTAGGTGCGGTCCATGAGATCCTGCAGCTCGCCGAGCTCCACCACTGGAAAAGGGTAGAGCCTCGCGCTCGGTGCCGTCGCAGCCGGACTCGGACGACGGCCGAGGCCGACGGCCCGCCCCTGCTACGTGTCAGACGTCAGATCGACCGGCGGCCGCTGTAGATGCTGTAGCCCCCAGGGCCGACCAGGAAGCCGATCACCATCAGGACGATGCCGGCGATGATCGAGCCCTGGAGGAGCATCACGAGGCCGACGACGACAAGGATCACGGCGGCAATCCACAACAGGAGTGTCATGCGGCAGGGGTACCCGCTGCGGACGGATTCAGACTTCTGTTGTCGCGCCTAGTTCTCGCCGCCACGGGGTACCGCCCGGCCACCACGAACCGAACAAGGGGGTTTCCCGATGGATGTCACCCGCATGCTCGAAGCCGATCACCGTCAGGCCGAGGAC
>JBKOXV010000143.1:0-5099 GCA_046725105.1 bacterium
GCCATGAAGCCCGCCTGGGTGGTGAGGGCGACGTCGAAGGCGACCCACGGGCGGCTGAGGGTGATGCTCACGGTCAGGTCGTCGATCTTGGTCTCGCCGTTGATGTCCTTGATGTAGGGACCGACGAGCGCCGACTTGCGCTGGCGCTCGATGTTGTCGATCACAGCGTCGGCGTTGAGCGGCGTGCCGTCGGTGAAGGTGATGTTGGGCCGCAGCTTCACCGACCACGTCTGGTAGTCGGCGCTGTGCGTGACCTCTTGGGCCAGGTACGGCTTGCGATTGCCCTCGGTGTCGATGGCCATCAGCGGCTCGTAGAACGTGCGCGCCCGGGTCTGGCAGGCGGTATCGCAGTTCATGTTGGCCGGCAGCCACGGGTTGCCGACCTCGGCCTCGACGCGGACCGTGATCTTGCCGCCCGGCGTCGGCTTGGCCGCGCTCGTGGTCGTCGCCGCTGTCGTGGCGGTGGTGGCGGTGCCGCCTCCCGTGGTGGTGGCGCCGCCGGCCGTGGTGGCCGTCCCTCCACTCGTCGTGGTGGGACTGGTGCCCGAGTTGTCGCCGCCGCACGCCGCGGCCACGAGGCCCAGCGCGATGAGGCTGACGGCAATGAGCTGGCCGGGTCGCTTGGTGACCCGGCGTGGCGAATGCTGCACGCTTCGACTCCCCCTGTCGGTGACTGTTGATTCCTCACGCCCTGCTGCACCGCCGGCTGTGACCCCCGGCACAGGCGTGGTGACCGCACGGTAGGACCCAATCGACACCATGTCAACGCGGCGCCAAGAACCGGCGCCGAAGTGACGAAAGCCGACCATACGGGTGCGTTTCCGTCACATCGCCAGGAGGGCGTCAGCCCAGCCAGGCGCTCTGGAGCCACAACGTCCCGAACGAGTTGCGGAGCCGGCCGCTGCCGCCCGGGAAGGTGCCGTCGCCGAGCCCGTGGACCGTGGGCTTGCTGACCAGGCCCCAGACGTTCCAGCTGACCGGGATGGTCCAGCACTCCTTGGCGAACTGGCGGTTCACGCCCTCGGCGTCGGCCTGCTCCTGGGCCGGGTCGGGGTTGGTGTGGGCGTCGTCCAGGAGCTGGTCGATGACCGGATCCCTGAGCCGGCCGAAGTTGAGGGCGAGCTGCCCCGGCGACAGGGCCTGCGACGAGTGCCACCAGAAGTACTGGTTGTCGAGCACGTAGCCGCTGTGGTTCCGCCAACCGAACGCCATGAACTGCGGATCGCTGAGCAGCGCGTTGGTGATCAGCTTCGACTGTTCGAGCTGCACGATCTCCACCTCGGCGCCGGCGTCCTGCCACCACTGCTGCACGAGCTGGGCGATTTGGAGCGACGCCGTGTCGGTCACGGTCGAGTACACGATGTGCGGCTTCTGGCCGCCGTGGGCCGCCGTCCAGGCGCCGATCAGCTCCTTGGCCTTGGCCGGGTCGTAGCCCTGGTTGCCGCTGTCGCTGAGGTGCCCCTGCTGACCCGGCGAGAACATGCCGTTGGCCACCGGGAACTGCCCGGCGCCGGTCGCTTCGATCAGCGTCTTGGCGTCGGTTGCCGCCGCCAGGCCGCAACGAACCTGCTGATCCTGCAGGGGCGAGCCCTCCTGGCCGACGTTCAGGAGGATGTAGTTGGTCTCGACGAAGTCCGTTTGCGGCTCGAACGAGAAGGCCGGGTTGGCTTTGAACTGCTTGACGTTCTCGCCGTTCTTGGTGTGCATCAGGTCGAACTGGCCCGACTTCATGGCGTTGCCGGCGCTGAGCTCGTCGGCGACGACCTTGAAATCGATCTCGTCGAGATAGGGGAGGCCTTCGGACTTGCGCCAGTAGTCCGGGTTCTTCTTCACGATCGTCTCGTCGCCGGCTCGGAACGTGTCGAGCACGAACGGACCGGTGCCGACCGGTTGGGCGGCCTTGGCCGGATCGGCATCGACGGCCGCCAGCCAGGTGGGCGACGCCATGAACGCCCCCGAGGTGGTGAGGGCGTAGTCGAAGGTCACCCACGGACGCTTCATGTCGTATTCGATGGTGAGATCGTCGATCTTGGTCGTCTGCGCGATGTCGGCGACGGCGGCCCGCAACAGCAGCGACTGTTGCACGCGCTGCGCATTCGCCAACACGGCGTCGGCGTTCAGGGGTGTGCCGTCCGAGAACGTGATGTTGGGCCGCAGCTTCACCGTCCACACCGAGTAGTCGGCGTTGTGGGTGACGTCCTGGGCCAGGTACGGCTTGGGCTTCTTGTCCGTGGCGTCGATCGCCATGAGCGGCTCGAAGAACGTTCGGGCGCGCACGTAGCACGACGCGTCGCACTGCATGTTGGCCGGCGTCCACGGGTTGCCCACCTCGGACTCCACCCGCATGGTGAGTTTGCCCCCCGGTTTCGGGGAGGGGGCCGACGACGTGGAGGTGGCCGCCGTCGTCGGGACCCCGCTGGTGCTGGTGGCACCCGTCGCCAGCGTGGTCGACGGTCCCGGAGCCGCCGCCGTGGTGGTGGACTGCGAGCCCTCGTTGTCGCCACCGCACGCCGCCACGAGGCTGGCGGCGACCAGCGCGACCGTGAGATGACGCGTGATCCTCATCGGTCCCCCTGACCCCTCGACCTGGGGCCGACAGTAACGTCAGCCCGGTGCTCGCCGATCTCGTCGTGAAGCCCGGCTCCGACGCCGGCCTGCACGAGCGTTCGACCGACGACAAGCTCGGTCTGGCCGACAAGGCCGACGGGGCCGCCGCGCTGGCCCGGATCCACCCGCACCTGTTCGAGCTGCAGGCCCGCGTGTGGGCCGAGGGGAAGCAGTCGCTGCTTCTCGTACTCCAAGCCGTCGACGCCGGCGGCAAGGACGGCACCATCCGCAGCGTCTTCTCCGGCGTCAACCCACAAGGGGTCCGGGTCGTGAGCTTCAAGGTGCCCGCCGGGCGCGAGACCATCCAGGACTACCTATGGCGCGTGCACACCCAGTGCCCCGCCCACGGCGAGGTCGGCATCTTCAACCGGTCGCACTACGAGGACGTCGTGGCGGTGCGCGTCCACGAGCTCGTTCCCAAGGCGCGGTGGCAGAAGCGGTTCCACCACATCCGAGAGTTCGAGCGGATGCTCACCGACGAGGGCACACGGATCGTCAAGGTGTTCCTGCACATCAGCTCCGACGAGCAGCGAGAACGGCTCCAGGCCCGCCTCGACACGCCCACCAAGAACTGGAAGTTCCGGGCCGCCGATCTGGGGGATCGGGCCCGCTGGAACGACGTGATGGCCGCCTACGAGCAGGCCATCACCGAGACCTCCACCGACTGGGCGCCGTGGTGCGTCGTGCCCGCCGACCGCAAGTGGGTCCGCAACGTCGCCGTGTGCACGCTCATGGTCGAGGCGCTCGAGGCCATGGATCCCCAGTACCCGCCGCCCGAGCCGGGCATCGAGTCGATCCGGGTGACCTAACCGCCTCTCAGCCGACGGCTTCGCCCGTGCCCCAGAGGACCGGTTGCAGGGCGCGCAGCATCCGGTCGAAGACGTCGTCGGGCGGTCCCACACTGTCGACCTCGACGAGCAGCCGCTTCTCTCGGAAGAACCCGAGCAGCGGGCCGGCCTGTTCCTCGTAGGTGGCCAGGCGGCGCTCGATGGCCTCCGGCAAGTCGTCGGGGCGACGGACGGCGGTGCCGCCGCACACCTGGCAGTAGACGGTGTGCTCGCGGTTGCGGGCGACCGTCGGCGTCTCGCAGCGGGTGCACACTCGCCGGGCGATGAGCCGGCGCCGAACGACGGCGGCGGGAACTTCCAGGTTGATGGCGGCGTCGAGACCGGAGGCGCCCAGCAGGTCCAGCAGGCCGGCGGCCTGGGGATGGGTACGCGGGAAGCCGTCGAGCAGGAACCCGAGCCGCTGCACCTCGATGTCGGCGAGCCGGTGGGCAACCACCTCGAGAACGATCTCGTCGGGGACGAGCTCGCCCGCCTCCATGAGCTCCTGGACGTGGACGCCCAGCGGGGTGCTCTCGGCCACTTCCTGGCGGAGGATCGCGCCGGTGGACAGATGGCGCACGCCGAGGTGCGCCACCAGCTTGGCGGCCTGCGTTCCCTTCCCAGCGCCCTGCCGGCCCAATACGACGAGTCGCGGGCCGTGGACAGCAGACGCCATTGTCCCTCCAGGCGAGCGGCGAGTTCGGGAAGGTTATCCGGCACGGCGGAGTCGGGACCACACCGGACCAGGTTGGACATTTTGTAAAGTCGGACCCCCATGGGTGTCCACGTCGCCGCCTCGTTGCCGGACGCCCTGGCCGCCCTCTCGGACCGTCCCGATGCCCATGTCCTGGCGGGCGGCACCGACTTCATGGTCGAGGTCAACTTCGGCCATCGCCGCCCCGATCACGTCGTCGCCCTGGGGAACGTCGCCGAGTTGCGAGGCTGGCGCCGGGAGGGTGACACGGTGGTGCTGGGGGCCGGCCTCACCTACACCGAGATGCTGGCCCCGGACTTCGCCGCCTTGGTCCCGGCCATGGCGCAGGCGGCCCGAACCGTCGGCTCGCCGCAGATCCGCAACGCCGGCACGATCGGGGGCAACCTCGGGACGTGCTCACCGGCGGGTGACGGCCTCCCCGTGCTCTCGGCGCTCGACGCCACCATCGACATCGCCTCCGCCGCCGGGCGGCGCTCGATGAGCGTCCACGACTTCATGGTGGGCGTGAAGCGCACCGCCCTCGGGCCGGGCGAGATCGTGGTGGCCGCTCGGGTGCCCGTCCTCGACGGCTACCAGGGCTTCGCCAAGGTCGGCGTCCGCAACGCCATGGTGATTTCCGCCGTCTCCGCCTGCCTGGCCGTCGAACGATCGGCGCACACGGTGCGCCTGGCGTCGGGAGCGGTCGGGCCGACCATCGTCCGCGCCCGAGCCGCCGAGGCGTGGGCGGCGGGCGTCGTGCCCTGGGACGGCCGCCGGCTCGATGACGCCGTCGCCGCCGAGTTCGGCCGCCGGGCGGTGGCCGAGGCCCGGCCCATCGACGACCACCGGTCCACGGCCGCCTACCGCCGCCATGCCGTCGAGGTGCTGGCCACCCGCCTCCTGCGCCGGGCCTTCCCGTGAGCGAGCAGGGCGAGCAGTACGTCCTGCGCGTCAATGGCGCCGACCACGAG
>JBKOXV010000050.1:0-14864 GCA_046725105.1 bacterium
TCACCAGCGTTGTCGATCACGGCTTCGTGCGCTCGGTGTACTTCCACGACAACAACGGCATCGCCCTCGAGGCTTCCTGGTGGGTCCGCGACCCCACCGGCTCGGTCGACTACGCCGACAGCCAGCTGTTCGCCGACGAAGATCCCGTCGCGGCGGTGCGCGAGCTGGTCGAGACAGGCGAGCTGTCGTGGCTGCCCACCAGCCACCTGGCCGGCAGCGTGGCCCAGGATCCGGCCTGACCGTCGTTTCCTGCGAACTTGGACGGGAGAACGCCCCATGGGGCGTCCACCCGTACAACTTCCCGGTGATCCGTATGCTCGGAGCATGACGCTCGTCAAGATCAACGCCATCACCGTGCCGGAGGGATCGGGCGACGAGCTGGCCAAGCGGTTCGCCGCTCGGGCCGGTGCCGTCGACAACCAGGACGGCTTCGAGGGCTTCGAGCTGTTCCAGCCCACCGACGGCCGGACCACGTGGCTGGTCGTAACCCGCTGGCGTGACGAGGACGCCTTCCAGGCGTGGGTGAACAGCCCGGCCTTCGGCCACGGGCACCGCGGCCCGAGTGGTGCGGCAGCGCCGCAGCAGGCGGTCGCCGTGAGCTCCGAACTATGGTCCTACGAGGTCGTCCAGTCGGCACCGGCCAAGGAGGGATGATGAAGCGGATCCTCCCCGTCGAGGAGCTCGCGCGCGACGAGCGGTTCCAGCGGATCCGGATCGAAGACGTCGTGTTCGACCCCCGCAACGCCGCCGAGTCGGCCAAGGTGAACACCCTGGCGCCCAGCTATCCCAACTCGCCCGACAACGCCCGGGCGCTGATGCACGGCATCTTCGTCGGTGAGATCCAAGCCCTCGAGGGCGCCGGCCGGACGTGCTGGGACTTCGACACCGGTGACGGCCGGGAGGATGCCCCCTTCCTGCTCAAGCTCGACATGGCCCGCCAGTGCTGGGACGAGGCGCGCCACGTGGAGATCTCCGTGAAGCTGACCGAGCACATGGGTTCCTACATCGGGGAGTTCGCCGAGCAGACGATGCTCTACGAGGCGGCGTGCAACACCGATCCGGTGCTGCGGCTCACCGGCGTGAACCGCGCGCTGGAGGGTCTCGCCATCGACGTGTTCAAGACGATGCGCGACGTGGGGGACAGCTTCGGCGACCCGGTGCTGTCGTTCTGCGAGGACTGGATGCTCGCCGACGAAGTGACCCACGTGAAGATGGGATCGGACTGGCTGCGCCGCCTCACCGCCACCGATGCCGAGCGCCAGAAGCAGGCCCTCGACTTCCAGAAGGCCGTCGACAAGCTCTTCAGCTTCGGCGGCTTCCGCGGCGAGCAGGACGAGAACCCGGTTCACCTGGCCCGCAACTTCCGCCGGCTGGCCGGGTTCAGCGACGACGAGATCACCGAGCTGGTCGACATCGCCGCCGAGGCCTACGCCGAGGCCCAGGCCCGCCAGACGGCGGGCGCCGCCAGCTGAGCGCCGAGGGCGGCCGCACCTGCTCTACGCGCAGCTCCTACTCGACATCCACAAGGGCTGGGCCTGGTTCGTCATCATCGGCAACGGGCTGGCCGGCGCCTGGGCGCTCGGAGCCAACTGGCTGCGGCCACTGCGTACCCGGGCCTTGTGGTGGTTTACCGGCACCGTCGAGCTGGCCGTGTTCGTGCAGGTGGGGTTGGGTGTGGGGCTCGTCTCGGGGCAGAAGTACGTGGCGCCCAAGTTCCACATGTTCTACGGCTTCGTGGCCATCATCGCCGTCGGAATCATCTACTCGTACCGATACCAGCTCCGCGACCGGCTGTACCTGCTCTATGGACTCGGCGGGCTGTTCGTGATGGGCCTCGGGATCCGGGCCCTCGCCGTGGGCCGGTAATCAGATGTTGACCACCGGGCACGTGAGGGTGCGGGTGATGCCGTCGATCATCTGCACCTTGCTGACCACCATGCGCCCGAGGGCGTCGACCGTGTCGGCCTCGGCCCGGGCGATCACGTCGTAGGGACCGGTGACGTCGTCGGCCGACGCCACACCCTCGACGGAGCGGACCTGCTCCGCGACAGTGGCGGCCTTGCCGACCTCGGTCTGGATGAGGATGTACGCGCTCACACTCATGAGGTCCTCCTCGTACGTGCCCGGGGAAGCGGGACACTACAACCGCGGCGTCAGCCGGCGGTGAGACGATCCTCGAGGGCGGTGAGCTGGGCGCGCATGCGCTCGGGGACCCGGTCGCCGAAGCGATTGTAGAAGTCCTCGATGTCGGGGATCTCCTTGCGCCAGCCCTCGATGTCGACCTTGAGCAGCTCGGCCATCTGGGCGTCGGTGACGTCGAGGCCGTCGGTGTCGATGGCGCCCGCCGCCGGCAGCCGGCCGATCGGGCTGTCGACGGACCCGCCGCCGCCCGAGACCCGCTCGAACACCCACTTCAGCACGCGGCTGTTCTCGCCGTAGCCGGGCCAGAGGAACTTTCCGTCGGCGTCCTTGCGGAACCAGTTGACGAAGAAGAGCCTCGGTAGGTCGGCACCGTCGCGCTGGCCGATCCGGAGCCAGTGGCCCCAGTAGTCGGCCATGTTGTACCCGCAGAACGGCAGCATGGCGAAGGGATCGCGCCGCACCACGCCGACCTGGCCGGTGGCGGCGGCGGTGGTCTCGGAGCCCATGATCGAGCCGAGGAACACCCCGTGCTCCCAATCGAAGGCCTCGTTCACGAGGGGCACCACCGAGGCCCGCCGCCCTCCGAACAGGAGGGCCGAGATCGGCACGCCCTTCGGGTCCTCCCACTCGGGCGCGATGACTGGGCACTGCGACGCCGGCGCCGTGAAGCGGGCGTTCGGGTGGGCGGCCGGCGTCCCCGATTCGGGCGTCCAGTCGTTGCCCTTCCAGTCGGTGAGATGGGCCGGCTTGGTCTTGGTGAGCCCCTCCCACCACACGTCACCGTCGTCGGTGAGCGCGGTGTTCGTGAAGACGGAGTTGCCCCACAGCGTCTTGATGGCGTTCGGGTTGGTGTCGTTCCCGGTGCCCGGAGCCACGCCGAAGAAGCCGGCCTCGGGATTGATGGCGTACAGCCGGCCGTCGTCGCCGAACTTCATCCAGCAGATGTCGTCACCGACGGTCTCGGCCTTCCAGCCGGGCACCGTCGGGATGATCATCGCCAGGTTCGTCTTCCCGCACGCCGAGGGGAAGGCGCCGGCGATGTAGCGGACCGCGCCGGCCGGTGACGTGAGCTTCAGGATCAGCATGTGCTCGGCGAGCCAGCCGGCGTCGCGGGCCATCACCGACGCGATCCGCAGGGCGAAGCACTTCTTGCCGAGGAGGGCGTTGCCGCCGTAGCCGGACCCGTACGACCAGATCTCCCGCGTCTCGGGGAAATGGACGATGTACTTCCGCTCGGCGTCGCACGGCCACGGCACGTCGGGTTGGCCCGGCTCGAGCGGAGCGCCGACGGAATGGATGCACGGCACCCAGTCGCCGTCGCCCAGGACGTCGAGGGCGCCCTGGCCCATGCGGGTCATGATCCGCATCGAGGCCGCCACGTACGCCGAGTCAGTGAGCTGCACGCCGATGTGGGCTATGCGCGAGCCGAGCGGGCCCATCGAGAACGGCACGACATACATCGTGCGGCCCTTCATGGCGTCGGTGTAGAGGGCCTTCATGTCGGCGCGCATCTCGTCCGGCGCCCGCCAGTTGTTGGTCGGCCCGGCGTCGTCCTCGCGCTCCGAGCAGATGAACGTGCGGTCCTCGACACGGGCCACGTCGCCCGGGTCGCTGTGGGCCCAGTAGGACGCCGGTCGTTTGGCTTCGTCGAGCCGGGTGAACGTGCCCGACGCCACGAGGCCGGCGCAGAGTCGTTCGTACTCCTCGGCGGAGCCGTCGCACCAGTGGATGTCAGCCGGCCCCAGTACTGCCGCCCACTCGTCGACCCACGTCGTCAGTCGCTGGTTCGTGGTGGTCGCAGCCATCTCGGCTCCTCTCGGGGAGGGAATGGAGGGACGGTCAGTCCGCTGAGTTACCCGCGCTCCCGTTCAGGGTAGCCAGGGGTACCCATGTCGGGCTCACTCCCGAGGCGCAAATGGGTCGCAAGACCCGCACCGTCGAGATCGAAGATCACGCGCTGGCCGGGGCGCAACATGCGGAACACCGAGCCGGCCAAGGCGTCGGCGGCGAGGTCGTACTCGGACAGGTCGGTGTCGGTGACGACGACACCGTCGCCGGTGCCAGGGTCGTAGGCCTTGATGACCCCTTGCATCGTCGACGCACCTAGTGGCCGGCCTTGACGATCTTGCCAGCCTTGATGCACGACGTGCAGACGTAGACGCGCCGGGGCGCCCCGTTCACGAGGGCACGAACCCGCTGAATGTTGGGGTTCCAGCGCCGCTTCGTGCGCACGTGCGAATGGGACACGGACCGGCCCCACGACGGGTGCTTTCCACAGACTTCACACACTGCTGCCACGGGGGAGGCGCCTCTCACGAATACGACCGGGTCGGGTTGACCAGCATACCGGCCCGGACCAGGCGCTACCAGCCGTCTGGTCGTTACGCTCCGGGCTGATGCCCACCCTGGAGCGCCTCGGCGTCGGCGCCCTGCGTGACACGATGACCAGTTTCCGGGACGCCGTGCGAGCTCACGCCGGCGTCATCAACCGGCTCAACGTCTACCCGGTTCCCGACGGCGACACCGGCACCAACATGGCGCGCACGCTCGACGCGGTCGTGGAGGCGCTGGACGGCGCCGCCGCCGACATGCACGACACGTGCCAGGCCATCAGCCGCGGTTCGCTGATGGGCGCACGCGGCAACTCCGGCGTGATCCTGTCGCAGATCCTGCGGGGCATGGCCGGCGTGCTCGATCGGGCCGGCGACGCCACCGCGACCACGCTGGCCGAAGCCTTCCGGGCGGCGGCGACGGCCGCCTACGCCGCCGTGCTGAAGCCGGTCGAAGGCACGATCCTGACGGTGGTGCGCGCCGCCGCCGACGCCGCCGAGGAGGCGGCCCGGCGGGGCGGTTCGGTGGTCGACGTCCTCGACGCCGCCCGCGCCGCCGGGCGCGACGCGCTGGCCCGCACGCCCGAGCAGCTCCCCGTGCTCCGGGAGGCCGGCGTGGTCGACGCCGGTGGCGCCGGCTTCGTCCTGTTGCTCGACGCCGCCCTCCACGTCGTTGACGGCCGGGCCGTGCCCGAGCCCGACGACACGGCCGGGCCCGAGGTCGACCTGGCCGAGGAGTTCGGCCATCGTGGCGACGTCAGCGAGCTTCGCTACGAGGTCATGTGCTTCCTCGACCTGCCCGACGAACACATCGACGCCTTCAAGCGCGAGTGGGGCGAGATCGGCGACTCGATCGTGGTCGTCGGGGGCGACGGCTTGTGGAACTGCCATGTGCACACCGACGACATCGGCGCGGCCATCGAGTCGGCCCTCGAGCAGGGCGGCCGGCCGCACCAGATCCGCGTCACCGATCTGTTCGCCGACGAGGCCGCCGCCCACGCCGAGCGCGAGGCGGCGATCCACGGCGAGCGGCGATCGAGCCTCCTTCCGCCGGTCACGACGGCGGTCGTCGCCGTTGCCGTCGGCGACGGCCTCGTCGAGCTGTTCGGCCAGCTCGGGGTGCAGGGCGTCGTGAGCGGCGGCCAGACCATGAACCCGTCGACGGCCGAGTTGCTGGCGGCCGTCGAGGCCGTGAACGCCGATCAGGTCGTGGTCCTCCCGAACAACCGGAACATCATTCCGGTGGCCGAGCAGGTACATGCCTTCACGCCCAAGCTGGTGCGCGTCGTGCCGACCCGATCGGTGCCCGAGGCCCTGGCCGCCCTCGTGGCGTACGACCCGGAGGCGGACGTCGATGGCAACCAGGCCGCCATGGTCGCCGCCATCGACGGGGTGGCCACCGGCGAGATCACCCGGGCCGTGCGCGACGCCCCCAGCCCGATGGGTGCGGTGCACGCCGGCGACTGGATCGGGCTGGCCGGAGCGCAGGGCATCGTCTCCGTGAGCCCGAAGCTCGACGAGGCGGTCGAGGGCCTGCTCGACGAACTCGTCTCTGACCCCGCTGGCCTGCTCACCGTCATCGAGGGCGACGGCGCCTCCGCCGCCACGACGGAGTCCGTGCGGGCGTGGATGGCCCAGCACCGTCCCGACGTCGAGGTCGAGGTGCACCGGGGCGACCAGCCGCTGTACCCGTACCTGTTCGGAGTGGAGTGACGCGGCCGCTCGGGTCGCTGGCGCGCTCGAGCGTCGGGGCCCTCGAGGGCGTCGGCGAGAAGCGGCGTGACGCGCTCCAGGTGCTGGGTGTCGAGACGGTCCTGGACCTCGTGACCTTCTACCCCCGGCGCTGGGTCGACCGCACGAGCGAGGCGCGGGTACGGGACCTCGTGCCCGGCCAAGAGGCGCTCGTGCTCGTGACGATCCGGTCGGTCGCCCGGCGCCAGACGCGGACGCGCCGCCCGATGGTGACGGCGACCGTGGGCGACGGTACGGGTCGTCTCAGCGTGGTCTTCTTCAACCAGCCGTGGCGAGACAAGCAGCTGCGGCCGGGGATGGAGGTGGCCCTGTTCGGCAAGGCCGACGTCTACCGGGGCGGGCTGCAGATGACGAACCCGGTGGTCGACCTCATCGGCGACCGGACCGGGCGCATCGTGCCGATCTACCCCCAGAGCGAGAAGGCCGCCATTGCCACGTGGGAGATCGCCGGGCTGGTCGAGCAGGCCTTGAAGCGATGGGATTCGCTCGGCATCCCCGACCCGGTGCCGGCGTCGGTCCGGGACCGGTACGGGCTGGTCGACCGGAGTACGGCCTTTTTCGGCATCCACGCGCCCGAGACAGTGCGCGACAAGGAACGGGCCCGGCGCCGGCTCGCCTTCGACGAGCTGCTGCGCGTGCAGCTGGTGCTGGTGCTGCGCAAGCGGGCCCTTGAGCGCGAGGCGGCCGGCGTCCGCCACGACGTGACCGGCTCGCTGGTGGCCCGCTTCCACGCTGCGCTTCCGTTCCCGTTGACGGGCGCCCAGCGGCGAACCATCGCCGAGATCGAGTCCGACTTGGCCGCCCCCCATCCCATGCACCGCCTGCTACAGGGCGATGTGGGTGCCGGCAAGACCGTCGTCGCGGTCTCGGCCCTGCTCACGGCGGTGCAGGGCGGCCATCAGGGTGCGCTGATGGCGCCGACGGAGGTACTGGCCGAGCAGCACGCCGCGTCCGTCACCGAGTTGCTCGGCGGGCTCACCGTCGAGGACGGTGGGGCCACGCTCTTCGGCGAACGGCCGTTGCGGGTGGCGTTGCTCACCAACCGCGTCGCCGGCAACGAGCGCCGCGATGTCCTGGCCGGATTGGCTGACGGCCGCGTCGACCTCGTGATCGGCACCCACGCGCTCATCCAGGAGGGCGTCGAGTTCGCCTCGCTCGGGGTCGTGGTGATCGACGAGCAGCACCGCTTCGGCGTCGAGCAACGGGCCGCCCTGCGGTCGAAGGGCGCCGCCGTTCCCGACGTCCTCGTGATGACGGCCACGCCCATCCCGCGCACCGCCGCCATGACGGTGTACGGCGACCTCGACGTCAGCGTGCTCGACGAGCTGCCGCCCGGACGGACCCCGATCACGACGCACTGGGCCGACGGGCCGCTGATGGAGGAGGCGGCCTGGGCCGACGTACGGGCCGCCATCGCCGCCGGCCAGCAGGCCTACGTCGTCACGCCGTTGATCGAGGAGTCGGACAAGCTGGAGGTGGCGTCGGCCGAGGAGACCTACACCCGGCTGCAGGCGGGGGAGCTGGACGGGTTGCGGCTGGGCCTGCTCCACGGGCGCCTGCCGGCGGTGGAGAAGGAGGCGGTGATGGAGCGCTTCCGGAGCGGCGCCCTCGACGTCCTGGTCGCCACCACCGTCATCGAGGTCGGTGTCGACGTTCCCAACGCCACGGTGATGGTGGTGCTCGACGCCGGCCGCTTCGGCATCGCCCAGCTGCACCAGCTACGAGGCCGGGTCGGACGCGGCTCGGTCCCGTCCACGTGCTGGCTGGTGACCGGGGGCGGCGCGCCCGGCGAGGGCCCGTCGCCGCGGATCGAAGCTCTCGTGGCCACGACCGACGGGTTCGCACTGGCCGAGGTCGACCTCGATCTGCGGGGCGAGGGCACCATCATGAACACGGCCCAGACGGGCCGCAACGACCTGAAGCTGGCGTCGCTGCGCCGTGACCGTGAGCTGGTCGAGCTGGCCCGGGAGGCCGCCTTCGCCGTCGTGGACGCCGACCCTGACCTGCGCGACCACCACGACCTGGCCGAGGAGCTGTCGCAGCTCTTCACCGACGAGGCCGAGGAGTTCCTCTTCAAGTCCTAGGGGAGGCGAAAATGGCCGCTGACCTGGTAAGGAGTGGCGTCCAAGTGGTCGTCTGTCCTCAGCTGGTCCTCAATCGGTCAGCGCCGAAGCGATGCCAACGATGCCAGCGTGCCGATGACGGTGAGACCAAGGGCCAGTGCGGGACTGCCAGTGAGGAGCGCGACGACGCCCATGACCACCACCAAGCACCCCGGCGCCGAGAAGCCCCCGGCTGCCGATCCGGCAGCGAAGGGTGCGCCGATAGCGGAACCTTCGATCGTCCCACTTGTAGCCGTACTTGGTGGCGAGATGCTCGACCTCCTGGACTTCGATGCCGAGCCCACCAGCACGTGGCGCCGCTCGAGGTCCGACACCCTCGCTCGCACTTCCTCGTACATCGCCGAGCCGCGTGGAGCGGCCCCTTCAAGTGAGACGATCCGGATCGGATTCCGATTCCGGTGCGGGGAATTCAGTCACAGCTCGGCAGCACCCGGACGGGCGGCCGGCTGGCGGGTAAGTCGAAGCAGATTACGGGGTCCTTCATGAAGCTGGACGACCCGTGCGCGTGCCCGGTGGCGACGGAAGTGCCTCGGGGCGATAAGGGACGGGGCGCCGGAGGTGCGGCGCACGTCGGTGTGCACCCATCCCGTTGCCAGCTTCCTCACGACGACGTGTGACGCTCGTGGTTGTGCTGGTCGGCTTTGCTCAGGCTCGGCCGTCAGCCTGGGCGAAGGAGTGGATCTCGGCCCAGACCACTTTGCCGGTCGGCAGGCTGGCGACACCCCAGCGTTGGGTGCAGCGGTCGACGATGAACACGCCTCGTCCGCCCTCGTCTGTGGGGGCGGGGTTCTCGCGCGCGGGCGGTGCGGGACTTGCGTCGGTGACCTCGACGCGGATTGTCGGGAAGATCCGTACGGCCAGCTCGTAGGGGGTACGGGCGTGGCGTACGGCGTTGGTCGCGAGTTCTGACACGACCAGCTCGACGCAGTGGCCGATGACGTCAGGCAGCGTGTCAAGCAATGGCCCAACGAGGCGGCGCGCCTCGGCGACGCTTTCGGGCGTCGGATTGAAACGGGCGCGCTTGACAAGTTCCGACAACACCTTGTGGATACCCCGCCGCACCGGGCGACAACTCATCTTTCGGTGAGCCGAGATCGCCGCGCTCGTCGGACTATGTGTCCAGCGTCTCTGGGCGATCTCGGCAGGTTGGGCGTGGTGAAGTCCGGGCGGCGTTGCGGGGGACACGTCGAAGGAGAACGGTTCTGGCATCCGAACGACGTCGAGTTCTACGGATGCGCCGGCCGCGACGGCCACGGTGGCGGATCGGCGAGATGGCGGAAGGCTGCTGGGCGCCGGGTAGCTGAGTGTGGCGATCGGCGGCTCGAGTCCTGTCGTGCGCGGGCGCTCGAATCGAAAGGGCGCCGTGGACGCTGGTGTCACCTCGAACGCCTGACGCACACGAGCGTCTGATCAGGAGGTTGACACTCTTATTCTACCTCTATTATCTTCTCGTCGAAGTTCTGAGGAGGTTCTGTAGAAGTCCTTGGGAGGAGTCGTGGACGGTGCCGCTGCCCTGTTGGTGGTCGTGGACGAGGGCCGGCCCGGTGTCGTGAGGCTCGTCGGGGAGCTCGACGTGGCGGGGGTACCTGAGGTTAAAGCACGACTCGAGGGACTGGATGGCCACGTCGAGATCGACTGTTCCGGTTTGACGTTTATCGACTCGTATGGTTTGGGCCTGTTCGTGGCCGTCCACCGAGCATGTGACGCTCGCGGTGCGAAGCTGATGATTGTCGATCCGTCCCCGCGTGTGACCCAGTTGTTGAAGCTCACCGGCCTTGACGTAGCGCTCGATGTGCGCAGGAACGGATCGGCCTAGTGAGCGGCCCGTCCGGCGGTGCCGCGCTGGACCCCGAGGGCGGGTCTGGGCGTCGGCCGATCTACTCGATCGGCGCCGTGGCCAGAATGCTCGGTATTGAGCCGGCGACGCTGCGCGCCTGGGAGGAGCGCTACGGCGTCGTAGTGCCGACTCGCAGCGAGGGCTCCCAACGCGTCTATTCGCGCGACGAGTTGGAAAGGCTCCGGTTCATCGTCGAGGCGATGGAGGGAGGGGCGACGGCGGCCGAGGCGCACCGGCTCTTGGGCGAGCATCTGCCGAGCGCGGAGCCTCTGACCCGGCCGGACGCCCCGGCCGCCACGATCCTGGTTTTGCTCGCGGAACGCGACCGATACGCGGCGGAGCTGTGCGAGTACTTCCTGCGCACGGAGGGATACGACGTCTGCTTGGCGTTCGAGTCAACCGGGGCCGAGCGACTCTTTGTCGAACGGATGCCTGGTCTGGTCGTCGTGGAGTTGATGATCTCAGGTGGCGGGCTTGACTTGTGCAGACAGTTGGCACACGGTGGCGCCGCACCGGTGCTGGCGGTGTCAGCGCTGAACTTGGCAGACGAGGCACTCGCAGCGGGGGCGAGCGCATACTTGGCGAAGCCCTTCGAGCCGCTGCAGTTCGTCTCGACGGTGCGCGACCTGTTGGGTGCCAGCGCGCTGACACGGCGGGCCGGCGCCTACGTCTGTTGATGGAACGAATCTCGACGGGCAACACGCGACTCGACCTGGTTCTCGGCGGCGGCCTCGTGGCCGACGCCATCACGCTGGTGGTGGGAGCTCCCGGTACGGGCAAGACGATCCTCGCGCAGCAGTGCCTGTATGCCGTCGCGTCCCCGCAGCGGCCCGGTCTGTATCTCGCCACCGTGTCGGAGCCGTATGACAAGCTCCTTCGCTACGGGCAGTCCCTCGAGTTCTTCGATACGGCGAGCGTCGGCCGGTCAGTCTTCTACGACGATCTCGGAGACGTGTTGCACCACGACGGCCTCCACGGGGTCCTCGAACGCGTGGACTCGTTGGTCAAAGCGCATCATCCCGGCATCGTGGTGATCGACAGCTTCAAGGCGCTCAAAGCCTTCGCCGCCGACGAGGCCGAGTTCCGCCGTTTCCTCCATGACCTGGCCGGACGCTTCACGGTCCTTGCCTTCACCTCGCTTTGGGTCGGTGAGTACGAACTCGGAGACGCGATGGAGTCGCCCGAGTTCGCCATCGCCGACAGCGTGATCGCCCTCGAGACGAAACGAACCGACGAGCGTTCAATCCGCTACCTCAGCGTCCGCAAGCTTCGAGGAACCGACTTCTTGTCCGGCGACCACGTCTACCGCCTGACGCCAGGCGGGCTCAACGTGTTCCCGCGGTTTGCCGACTCACGCCACAGAGCCGAGCACGCCCCGTCTGAGGAACGGGCCTCGACCGGAATCGCCGCCCTCGACGAGGCCCTCGAGGATGGCTACTGGCGTGGCTCCACCACCCTCATCGTTGGGCCAACCGGGGCAGGAAAGACCCTCATGGGGTTGCACTTCCTCTACGCCGGCGCCAGGCGCCACGAGCCCGGCATCCTCGTGACCCTCCAAGAAAACCGGATCCAACTGACCCGCATCATCGAACGGTTCGGCTGGTCGATCGATGACCCGATGGTGACCGTCATGGACCAGTCCCCCGTCGACGTCTACATCGACGAGCTCGTCTACGAGTTACTCGACCGTATCCACGCCGTGAGCGCCCGGCGTGTCGTCATCGACAGTCTCAACGACGTCAGCGCCGCCGCGCCCGACCGCACGCGCCTACGCGAGTTCCTCTATTCCCTCGTGCAACGTTGTGCTCAACTCGGCGTCAGCCTCATGTTCACCCATGAAACGGTTGAATTGTTTCGCATCTCGCGAATAAGCGAATTCGGCATGTCACACATCGCCGACAACGTCGTACTCCTGCAGCACATCCGCGACGGCTCTCGCATGAAGCGGGCACTCAGCGTCCTCAAGACCAGGGGCTCAACCAACTCAGCCTCAGTCAGAGAATTCGAGATTGCACGCGACGGCATCACACTCGGCGAACTCATCGACCTTCATGCCCTCGGCTACTAGGCCCCGAGACACGACACGCCGAATCCAAAAGACGGGCACGTGGAATCGCGCAGCTCGCATCCGCGTCCCGACCAGACACGTCGTCATCGCCCTCGCGCACCGACAGTGAACTCGCAGACGTGAGACGACTCGGAGCCTCGGCGGGCCACACGGTGACATCACATACTCGCGCCGCCGGTAGCGATGGATTCTGAAGTCCATTGGGACGCCCAAGACCTCGACGACATGGCGGATCGCGACGTGCTCCGCAACCGCTACGAGGTGCTGCTCCAGGAGCTGCGGGCCTCGCTGCCGGGCGTGCAAATCCTGTCGGCGTTCCTCCTGACAGCCCCGTTCTCCCAGCGGTTCGACGAGCTGGACGACTTGGGCGTGCCGTTCGTGTCCGCCTCCGAGGCGTTCGATTCGCTGGGGCCGGCCGGGCGCCTGCAGCGCATCGTCTTGTCGTCGGTGGCGTAGTTCGAGGGTGAGCAGACGCTCGAGCGCACACAGTCGGGGTTGCGGGCGACGGCGCAGGCGGGTTGCTGGCCCGGCGGTCCGCCGCCCTACGGCTACCGATTGGTCAGGGACGGACCGCATCACCGGCTCGAGATCGACGAACAGGAGGCCGACGCCATACGGACCGCCGTTGCCGTCCTCGTCGACGATCGGGGCACGACGTCCGACGCGGCGAGAGCCTTGACGCTCCCGGCTTCACGCCTCGCAAAGCGACGCGATGGCGCTACAACCACCTACGACGGTTCCTGCTCGAAGCGCAGCTGACCGGTGCTTGGACGTACGGACGGAAGTCCCCTCCAAGCAGAGGCCCGGATCGTCTGATGATCTCCGCTGGGTGCAGGTTTCGATCCGGCCAATCCTCACGCCCGACCGACAGCTCGCGCTCTTCGAGCGGCTGGAGGCGTCGAGGTTTCCTCGCCAGCCATCGACAGCGTCGCCGCCCCCGTTTGGAGCCCACCGGAGGCGTGTCCCGGCTGGTGGACCCGAGACGGAAGGCGGCTGGCCACGCCGTCCGGTCGAATCGGCAGCACGACGCACCGGCTTATCGAGATGGCGCCCTCGTAGTGTGCCTATCGCGCTCCACGGAGATTCGGTAGGGCCAAACGAGACCGACCCACCGCACGGGATCCGAACGACTTGGTCGGTTCCCCCGCCGACTTGATGCACGAGAACCGATTCCCCATCCTGTTGGCACCAGAGGCCGGGGCGACCTGGAATGGATCAGCCGCCCGGTTCCGGTGGAATGTCTCTCCTTCCGCACAGCGGTCCGGTTGGGCCCCTTCGTAACGACTACCTCGATGGCCACCCGATGCCCGCCCACGGAGGGTGACATACCCGTGACGAAGTTTAGGGATACAGCCGCAGGCCTCCGGTCTTCGAGCGTGGGACCGAGGTGGCCGGCGACGGCGGATGAGGACACGCTTACGCCACGGGCGCCGACGGCCACGTGAACGATTCACCGTGGAGTGCGGCTGACGCAGGTGCCATCCGGCGTCCCGGTCGCTTGGTTGGAGGTGAGGTCTGCGGACGGCATGGTGTACCGACGACACGAAATAGTCGAGCCAGCACGCAAGGCGTTTCTAGGCGTTCCGCCGACTAGGCGCTTTCTCTCCAGGGAATAGGACGGCCGTCACCGCGTCAGCGTGAGTTTCGGGAGGGCCATGATGAGCGACGGCGAGCGTGGTCGTTCGGGGCACCGGAGGTCCGTTCTGTTGAAGCGGACACGATGGTGGATCGTTGCCCTCGTCGCCTTGGTGGGGGCGATGCTGCCCGGCCGGTCGGCCATGGCGGAGCGGGGTCACGCTATGCCGGCATCGATGGCGGCAGTTGGCGACTCCATCACGCGGGCGTTCGACGCCTGCTGCTACTACGGCGACCATCTCGGGCAGTCGTGGTCGACCGGGGACGGATGGTGGGACCCGATTCGGAGCCATTACGAGCGAATCCGAGCCGTCAACCCGGCCATCGCCGGCCGGTTCTACAACTACGCGGAGAACGGCGCCCGCATGGCGTCGGCGCCCGCCCAAGTCGGCGCGGCCGTCTCCCAGGGCGTCGACTACGTCACGATTCTCCTCGGCGCCAACGACCTGTGCACGTCGTCCCCGTCGACCATGACAGCGACACAGTCGTTCCACGACTCGTTCACGGCTGCTCTGACTGCCCTCGACACGGGTCTGCCGAAGGCCCGAGTGTTCGTTAGCAGCATTCCGGACATCTACCGGCTGTGGCAGGTGCTGCACACCAGCTGGTGGGCGCAGGCCGTGTGGGCGTACGCCGGCATCTGCCCCGCCATGCTGTCGTCGTCCAACACCGAAGCCGACCGCCAACGGGTCGTCGCTCGGGAGACCGAGTTCAACCAGGTACTGGCCGACGTGTGTGCCCAGTTCAAGAACTGCGTCTGGGACGGCGGTGCCGTCTACCGGTACCAGTTCATGGCAAGCGATGTGAGCACGCTCGACTTCTTCCATCCGAGCCTCAGCGGCCAGGCGGCGCTCGCTGACATCACCTGGGGGGCCTCATGGTGGTCGAGCTGACATGCCGTTCTGATCCTGCGTCGCCGAGCCGACAGGAGGTACCTATGCGTCTGAGAGTGGCAGCGGCGGCAATTGCGGCAGGAG
>JBKOXV010000146.1:0-7615 GCA_046725105.1 bacterium
GCTCGGCCTCGTGCTCAAGGCGGGAGTCTGGTACCTGGTGGCCGCCAACGGCGGCCATGTGCGGACCTATCGCGTCGCCCGGCTCCAGTCGGTGCACGCGCGCACCGAGCACTTCGAGCGCCCCGACGACTTCGACCTCACCGCCTACTGGACGGCGTCGTCGGTGCAGTTCGAGGAGCAGATGCTGCGGTTCGAGGTGACGGTCCGGCTGAGCCCGACCGGCGTGTCGCTCCTGCGCCGAGTACTGGAGCCGGCCGCCGGCCGCGCCGCCCTGGCCGCTCTCGCCGATCGTCCCGCCGCCGACCACGACGGTTGGGTCCGGCTCGTGATGCCCATGGAGTCGCCCGAGGTGGCGTACCACGAGCTCCTCCGCCTCGGCGCCGACGTCGAAGTCCTGGCGCCGATCGAACTGCGTGAGCGGTTGATCGCCACCGCCCACGCCATGTCAGCCCGCTACGGCGCGGCGTGAGGCCCAAGCGTTCCGCGGAACGCTCTCCTCCGGCGCCGACGTGCCGCTTTCGAGTGGGCCGCGCCTACGATCCGGCGCCGATGGACTCCCGGGCGTTCCTCGGACTCGAGCGGTCGCACAACCCGTACCGCTGGCACCTCGAGGTGACGCCCGGCCTGGCCACGGCCGGCAACTTCCTGTTCGGTGGGTGTGGACTGGGGGCGGCCATCTCGGCCGTGGAGGGCACCTCCGGCCGGCCCTGCGTGTGGGCCACGGCCCAGTACCTCTCGTTCGCCCGCACGGGCGAGGTGATGGACATCGACGTCACGGTGGCGGTGGACGGTCACCAGATCAGCCAGGTCCGCGCCGTCGGCCATGTCGGCAACCGCGAGATCCTCACCGTGAACGCCGCCCTCGGCGTGCGGCCGATGGAGGCCGCCGGCCAGTGGGAGCGCTCGCCGCTCACCGAGGAGGTGCCACCCCCCGAGGTCTGCCCGCCACGGCCGTCCAGCCGGCCGTCCGACGGCACCGTGAACGAACGCGTCGATGTGCGGATGGCATCCGGGCGATTGCCCGACGAGCTCGACGGGCGGCCCGGCGATGGCCGCACCCTGGCGTGGGCCCGCATCCCCGAGGTCATCGAAGGCATCGACGCCACCACGCTCGCCATTCTCGGCGACTTCGTGCCGACGGGTGTGGGTCAGGCCCTGGGCATCCCCGGCGGCGGTACGTCGCTGGACAACACGCTGCGAGTAGCTCGGCTCGTGCCCACCGAGTGGGTGCTCCTCGACATCCGCATCCACGCCGTGAACCGGGGCTTCGGCCACGGCCTAGTCCACCTCTTCGCCACCGATGGCACCCTGCTGGCCACCGGCAGCCAGAGCTGCATCGTGCGGTTCTGGCCCGATCAAGGAAGGCAGCCCGCATGACGCTCCCGACCCGCCCCGGCATGACGATCCCTCTGCCCGGGCACCTCCATGCCCAGCGCGACCAGATCCACGAACTGGCCGATGTCGGCTACACCGACGTGTGGTCGGCCGAGTCGGACGGAGCCGACGCCTTCACCCCGTTGGCCTTGGTGGCGGCGTGGGAGCCGCGCCTGCGCCTCGGCACCGCCATCGTGCCCGCCTTCACCCGCGCCCCGGCGTGCCTCGCCCAGTCGGTGGCCGCCCTGGCCGATGCCGCCCCCGGCCGCTTCGCCTTTGGCGTCGGCTCGTCGTCGAACGTCATCGTCGAACGCTGGAACGGTGTCCCGTTCGTGGAGCCGTACAAGCGAGTGCGCGACGTGGTGCGATTCCTGAAGGACGCCTTCTCGGGCGAGAAGGTGGCGACGAAGTACGACACCTTCGAGGTGCAGGGCTACCGCCTGGGCGTGCGGCCGGAGGTGGTGCCGCCGTTGCTGGTGGCGGCCTTGCGTCCGGGCATGCTGCGCCTCGCCGGCCGCGAGGCCGACGGCGCCATCATCAACTGGTTGTCGCCGGACGACGTGGCCAAGGTCGTGCCGGTGGTGCGGGAGGCCGCTGGCGGCGAGGACCGTGAAATCGTCTGTCGTATCTTCGTGTGCCCGTCCGAGGACACCGAGAAGGTGCGCGAGGCGGGCAAGTTCGCCATCGCCGCCTACCTGAATGTACCCGTCTACGCCGCCTTCCACGAGTGGCTGGGGCGAGGCGAGACGTTGACGCCGATGTGGGAGGCGTGGCGTGCCGGCGACCGCAAGGCGGCGGTGGCCGCCATCCCGGACACGCTGGTGGACGAGCTGATCGTGCACGGCTCGGCGGCGGAATGCCGGGCCACGATCGACCGGTACTTCGCCAAGGGTGTGACGACGACGACGCTCGCCATCATGCCGTTGGCGCCGATCGACCATGCCCAGGCCGTGCGCGACCTCTCGCCGTCGGCGGCGTAGCGCTCAGGGCGCCCGTTCGCGGCGTGCCGGCCTCATGCCGCTCGCCCCGGCCGGCGGGCCTCGGCCGCTTCGGCTTCGCGCTCGAGGCGTTGGCGCCGGCTCTCGGCCAGGATGGCCCGGGCTTCCGCCACGCCGGCCAGCCCGATGCGGCGAGTGCGCTCGTCGAGCTGGAGGGGGGCGGGAACGCCCGCCGGCTCGAGGAGCGTGAGTTGCTGGTTGGTGCTGTCGTGCGTGCTCATGGGATCAGTGTGCGCCGGGGGTGTGACAGAATTCGGCGGAGCGCTGTTTGCGCAGGTCCCAGACGTGCGGGGCATCGGCTCGTACACTTGCGCCGAACCTGGTGGGAGTGCGATGCGGCAGCGCCGTCGGGGGAGACCATGGTGGGCGAACGCCGGTCGCCTCGGCGCGTCCGCTCTGTGCGTCGGCGGCGGCGCGCTCATCGTGACGGCCCCGGCGGGCGCGCAGACGGTGCCCGAGGAGTGCTCGACACCTGTGGCCGCCGGCGCCAGCATCAATGCAGAGCGTCTCGAGAAGTGCCTGCCGTTCGTGTCTCTCGATGCCGCCGACCTCACCGTCACCGGCACCGTCGACCTGACGCCGCTCGGCACGGTCGAGCGGACCATCCGCTGCCGGCGTTGCCATCTCCAAGGCGACCTCAAGATCGCCGATGTGACCTTTACGCGCGCCATCGACTTCGACGGCGTCCTGATCGACGGCAATCTCGACGCCCGGGGCGCCACGTTCCAGGCGCCGGTGCTGGCGCGCGCCGAGCCGTCGGTGCCGAGCGGCGTCACGGGGACGGCCGACTTCTCGCTCGCCACCTTCTCCGACGCCGTCACGTTCGATGCCCTGTCGTTCGGAAACTCGGCGAACTTCGACGGCGCCCGATTCGAGTCGTCGGTGTCGTTCCAGGGCGCTCAGTTCGGCGCTGACGCCCAGTTCGAGCGGGTCGAGGTCGACGGGTTCTTCGTGTTGTCGGGCCCGGGCGCGGTGCAGCAGGAGACGTCGCTGCGAGACGGCGTGTTCCACGGCACCGTCGACCTCGAAGGGCGCCATTTCCTGGGGGGCCTCAACGGCGCCGGCGGCGACTTCGGCGGCCGGACCAACCTCTCCCGGGCCAGCTTCGGCCGCACCGCCGACTCCGCCGGCCTGGTGCTCGATGGGGCGTCGTTCGCCGACGTCGACGCGTCGGGCGCCACCTTCGCCAGCCACGTCTCCGTGGAGCTCGCCCACGCGTCGGCGCTCAACCTCAACCAGACAGTGGCCCTCGCCGGCCTGTCGCTCCAAGGCACGCAGATCGATGGACCGGCGTCGTTCGACGGTGCCCAGGTGCAGGGTTCCCTCGACCTCCAGAAGTTCGCGGCAAACCAGATCGTGCTCGACATCGGCGCGCTGGGAAACGTGGCGAGCGGCTCGGCCCGTCGCTCCATCCTGGCCAAGATCGAGCGAACGGCCCGCGACGCCGGCGACATCCCGCTCGCCAACGACGCCCGCTTCCGCCTCCTGCAGGTGGACGGCCGCAACAGCGCCTTCCCCAAGCGGGAGGTGGACTGGGTCTTCTACGAGCAGCTCGCCGGCTACCTCGTCCGCCCGCTGCGCCCGCTACGAGCCCTGCTGGTGCTCATCCTGCTGGGCACGGCGGCCCGCTACGTCGTCGACTGGCGCCGAGAGCGCACCGGCCAAGTGGTGCCGGCCGGCCACGACCTCGCCGCCATGGCGCCGCGGGTGCGGGTCGGCCACGAGGTCACGGGGTTCCTGGGTCGGTTCTCACGGGCCGTGATCGCCAGCCTGCGTCCCAAGCCCAACATCCCGTCGCCGGTGGGACAGACCACCGTGGAACCGTACGTGATCGCCGGGTTGCGACTCTTTGAGTACGTGGCCTCGAAGCTGCTGATCGTCGTGTTCTTCTTGAGCCTCGGCAATTACAACGCCACGCTTCGCGACGTGCTTGGATCGGTGAAGCTGTGAAGCGCGTCCTTCCCCTCGTAGGCGCATTCGTCCTGGTGGCGGTGGCCTGCGGGTCGGACAACGGCGTCGTCAACGGCACCACGGTGCCTCCCGACCCGGGCAGCACCACGGCCACGAACGGCAACACCACGACGGCGGCTACGAACAATAAGAAGCAGGGCATCGGCAAGGTGATCGACATCATCCCGGTGGGCGGCACGGTCGGCGGCGCCGCCGCCTTCGCCGGCCAGGCCGTGGCGGCCCTCGACGTCCTCGCGTCCGACCCGAACGGGAAGATCCGCTTCGACCTCGGCAACGCCCTGCCGTTCTGCCAGGTCGAGACGGACAGCGAGGTCCAGGCGGCGCCCGGTGGCGCCGCGCTCGTGGCTGTCAACAAGGGCACCCTGCTGTGCCGGACGTCGAGCGCCGGCCAGCTGAAGACGTTCAGCGCCGGCGGCAGCGTGCTCCAGGCGGTCGATCCCGTGTTCCTGCTGGGCTGGGACGGCTCGGAAGTGAGCCTGCGGGTGGCGCAGGGCTACGTCGGCGTGCGTGGCCCGCAGGGGACGGTGCCGGTCGGCGCCAACCGCCAGACGTCGTACTCGCCCGACGACCAGCCGGGTGTCGGCCCGTGGGACCAGAGCGAGGTGGCAGGCGAGTTGCGCGCCACGCTCCAGTCGCAGGTGGGAGTCGCCGTCCAGGCGGCCCGGCCGCCGGGCTACCCGGCCGTCGGGACCAACGGCTCACGCGCGCTGGCGGACGCCGTCGACCGGGGAGACCTGCGGGTGCTGGTGACGGCGGACGGCAACGACCAGGCCGTCGCCCTCAGCACCGGCCTCCTGACGGCCTTTCTGCAGCACGCCCCGAAGGTGGGTCTGTCCGTCGAGGATGCCTCGGAGAGCGATGCCGCCACCGCCCTCCAGTCGGGGGAGGCCGACCTCGTCGTCAGCACCTCTGTGCGGGCCCGAACGAGCCGCGCCCTGTTCTCGCTCGACGGGGACACCTGGTTCGCGACGCAGGGCGCCGCCGGCGGGAGTCTGCTCGACAACCTGGCCGCCTTCCTCACGTCGGCCCTCCAGGCCCGCTGCAGCAGCAACCGCAACGCCCAGACGGCCAACCCCGGGCAGAGCTGCTACGAGGTCGCCTACCGCGACGCCATCGGTGTCGGCGACGACGAGTACGTTCCGCTCGACGGCCTGGCCCCCTACCTCGGGCTCAGCTGACGACCGACCGGTCGTGGCGGCGACCTCGCTCGCATCGCATCCAGGTGACGGTTTTCCACCGCTTAGGTGGATTTCCGTCACCTCGGCAGAAGAAGGCGAGGCGGCGGCCGGAGATCAGCGGGCGACGAAGTACTTGGCCTGGGGGTGGTGGCAGATGATGGCCGAGGTGGTCTGCTCGGGCTGGTACTGCCAGCCGGTCTCCTCGCTCACGTCGATGCCGAGCCGCTCGGCGCCGAGGAGCCGGGCTACCGTGGCGTTGTCCTCGAGATCGGGACAGGCCGGGTAGCCCCACGAGTAGCGGCCGCCGCGGTACTGCTGGCGGAACAAGCCGCCCACGGTCGGGCCGTCCTCGTCGACGAAGCCCCACTCCGAGCGGATGCGCCGGTGCCAGTACTCGGCCAGCGCCTCGGCCAGCTCGACGCCGAGGCCGTGGAGCATCAGATAGTCCTGGTAACGGTTCTCGGCGAACAGGGCGGCCGTCGCCTGAGAGACGGTCCCGCCCATCGTGACGATGTGGAAGGCGGCGTAGTCGGCTTCGCCGGCACCGGCGGCCCACGGCCGGTGGAAATCGGCGATGCAGAACCACGGCTCGACCCGCTGGCGCGGGAAGCGGAAGCGAGCCGCCTCCTCGGTGCGGGACTCATCGGTCCACACGATGAGGTCGTCGCCGTCGCCGTTCACGCACCAGTAGCCGTACACGACCTGCGGCACGAGCACGCCCGAGGCCTTGGCCTCGGCGAGCAGGGCTCGCAGCTGTGGCCGGATGCGCGCCTTGAAGGCGTCGTCGTCCTCGCCCGCCTCGGGCCGGTACTGCCATTGGTTGCGGAACAGCGCCGTCTCGTTCACGTATTCGGCGATCTCATCGAGCGAGATGCCCTTCACGATCCGGGACCCGATGAACGGCGGCGCGAAGATCCGGTTGGCGGTCTCGACGACCGGCGACCGACTCGGGATCGTGGCCGCGTCGACCTCGGCGGCGCGCTCCGACGCCCGCTTGGGCAGCACCCGGCCTGACGGCACGCGACCGAACTCCGGGTCGTCGACGCCGCTCCGCTTCATCGTCATCAGCCGGTCCATCGTGTGCAGACCCTCGAAGGCGTCACGCCCGTAGAAGACCCGCCCCTTGTAGACCTGGCGCAGGTCCTTCTCGACGTAGGTGCGGGTGAGCGCGGCCCCGCCGAGCAGCACCGGCAGCGACGACAGGCCCAGCTCGTTCAGCTCCTCGAGGTTGTCCCGCATGATCAGCGTGCTCTTGACGAGCAGGCCGCTCATGCCGATGGCGTCGGCGTCGACCTCCTTGGCCTTGGCGACGAGGTCGCCGATCGGCACCTTGATCCCGAGGTTGAACACCTCGTAGCCGTTGTTCGTCAGGATGATGTCGACCAGGTTCTTGCCGATGTCGTGCACGTCGCCTTTCACCGTGGCGAGCACGAGGCGGCCCTTCGACGTCTGGCCGTCGACCCGCTCCATGAGCGGCTCGAGATGGGCGACGGCGGCCTTCATGGTTTCGGCCGACTGCAGCACGAAGGGCAGCTGCATCTGGCCGGAACCGAAGAGATCGCCGACGACCCGCATGCCGTCGAGCAGCACGTCGTTCACGAGGTCGAGCGGCTTCCAACCGGCTTGCAGAGCGGTGTCGAGGTCGGCGGTGAGGCCGTCACGGTCGCCGTCGACGATGCGGGCCTTGAGCCGTTCCTCGACGGGCCAGCCGCTGCGGTCCTCCTTCTCGGCCACCGTGTGGCGGACGTCGGCGAACACATCGAGCAGGCGGGCCAGCGGGTCATAACCCGGCTTGCGGCGGTCGTGCACCAGGTCGAGGGCGACCTCTCGCTGCTCGTCGGGGATCTTGTTGAGCGGCATGATGCGCGCCGCGTGCACGATGGCGGCGTCGAGCCCGGCCCCGACGCACTCGTGGAGGAACACCGAGTTCAGGACGTGGCGGGCGGCGGGCGACAGGCCGAAGGAGACGTTCGACACGCCGAGCACGGTGAAGGCGCCCGGGATCTCGGCCTTGATGCGGCGGATGGCCTCCATCGTGTGCAGGGCGTCGCGGCGCAGATCGTCGTCGCCCGTCGAGAGCGGAAAGGTGAGGGC
>JBKOXV010000112.1:0-17363 GCA_046725105.1 bacterium
GGTCAAGATCGACGAGGCGAATCTCGCCGCGACGCATGTCAGCCCAATCCGTCGTCACTGGCTGACTCCCAGAGCTCGCTGTCGCTGCTTGCACTCCAGTCAGCCCATGCATCTTCGTACGCGGCGCCGAGCTCCGAGGAGCGCAGGAGCCGCACCGCCTTGTGGAGCGCCGCCGACCGTGAGCCGATCCCTTGATTTGCTGCGTACTCGTCGAGGAATTCGACGTCCTCGTCCGGCAGGCTCACGCTCACCTTCATACTTCTATCCTACTGGGGTAGTACCCGATAGCTACGTCGACCGCGGCAGGCGGTTGCTCGATACCGGACATCAATCGAGCTCGTCGAGAGCCCTGGCGCGCCTCAGCCCGTGAGCCCTCGATACACCCGGCTTGCGGGCGCGTCGGCGGGATCAACCGGATCGTCGCTGTGGGCCAGACTCGGGCGATGGCGTTCGATCCGTACCGACCATACGGCCCACCCGTTCAGTCCACGATGCGGCTCGTCACGTGGAACGTATGGGGTCGATACGGCAAGTGGGAGGATCGCCAGGCCGCGCTCGAAGCGGTGTTGGTGGAATCGCACCCCGACGTGGTGTGCCTGGCCGAGTCGTGGTCGACGGCGGAGGCCAACCAGCCGGGACGGGTGGCCGCCCGCCTCGGCATGGATCACTCGCTGTTCGTCGGCGACTGGGAGCAGGATGGGTGGACATCAGGTGTCGGCGTCGCATCCCGCTGGCCCGTCGTGCGCCAGGAGACGCGAGCACTCCCGGGCGACAGCGGTGATGCGACGGGCAGCTCGCTGTTTGCTGCAATCGAAGGTCCCCGTGGGTTGATCCAGCTGTTCGTGGTGATGCTCGACTACCCACTCGACGCGAGCGCTCGCCGGCACGCGCAGGTCCGCCAGCTCTGCCAGTTCGTTTCGGAGGTGACCAGCCGCCGACTCGTGACAATCGTGTGTGGCGACTTCAACGCGGGCCCGGACGCCGACGAGATCCGCATGCTCACGGGGCGGAGCGCGCCGGCCATTGCGGGACTCGTGTTCTACGACGCCTGGGAGGTTGCCGGTGACGGCACCGCTGGCATCACGTGGTCGAACCAGAACCCGCTCGCGGCGGTCGGGTGCTACCCGGACCGCCGTTTCGACTACATCCTGTCAGCGTGGCCTCGAGCGGGCGCCGCCGGACATCCCGTGCATTGCTGCTTGCTCGGCGTACGCCCGGCCGACGACCCTGACCAGATCTCTGATCACTACGGGGTACTCGCCGACCTTCGATACTGAACGCTCGCGACCTGTCTGGGGGATGACTGCCTAACCGGGCCCCGCTCCGTGCCGATCGGGGCGGCCGCAGTCTCCGTATGGATGCGTTCGTGTGCGCGCGATAGGCGTGCTGGCCTGGGCGTTGCAATTCAGCGGGTTCGCGCTCTACAACACGCCTGAGATACACGAGTTCGACCGACGCGTCGGCGAGCTCCTGGCTCTCGCCGACGAGCTCGGCGACATGGAGATGCTGGTGGGCGCGGTGCACTGCAAGATGTGTGTCGACGTCGTGTTGGCGAGACCTGACCTCGGTGAGCGCGCCTTCGCGGCGTACCAGGACCATGCGGCGGCCTGGCATGACAAATGGAGCCGCTTCAACCTCGACGGCTATCGCGTGTTCCAGGCGTTGCGCGCCGGAGACCTGGCGCGCGCCGAGGAGCTGATCGAGCAAGCGAACGCCGTCGAGGACGGCTGGTCCACCCCAGAGGGCCTGTACGGCCTGCACATGTTCCTGCTGCGCCGAGAACAAGACCGTCTCGCCGGGGTCGCGCCGGCGCTGAGTCTCCTCTTGCGCCTCCAGCCAACAGACCGGATGTGGCGCCCCGGTCTGGCGCTCCTGCACGCCGAGCTAGGGAACCGAGCCGCCTCGGCCGCCGAGCTGGACCGCATCGCCGCGGGCCACTTCGCTGCCCTCGCCGAGGACGGGCATCTCGCCCTGGACCTCGCCTTTTTTGGCGGAGGTGTGCTGGCTCGTCGGCGACTCGGCACGAGCCGGTCAGCTCGACGCCAAGCTGGCGCCGTACTCGGGCCTCAACTTCTACTTCATAGGCTCGAACGTCTGGCTCGGCCCCGCGGATCGGTACCTGGGCTGCTCGCCGCCACGCGACACGACCAGGCCGCCGCGGCCGCGCGGTTGGGGGCGGCGGCGGAGCTGTGTCGGTTCATGAACGCGCCGTTGTGGCTGGCCCGCTGCCTCTGCGATCTCGCGGAGGTTCGCGGCGACCCCGGTGCGGCCCGCGAGGCGGCTCTGTTGGCCGACCGTTTCGCCCTACCCGCGCTGAAGCGTCGGGCGACGGACTTGCTCGCGGGACGCAGGCGGGTGGAGATCTCCGGTTGAACGCGGCTTAGAAGTGGTTGAGCGCGGACGCTCCCAACACGCAACTCCACGAGCCGGCGTCCACCAACATCGCCGACGTCCTCCGAAGCCGCGGGCACGAACGAGCTGCGACTGTCAACGAAGACAGGTACCTCGCCGGGTGGAGGTGCGGGGAATCGAACCCCGGGCCTCAACAGTGCGATTGTTGCGCTCTACCAACTGAGCTACACCCCCGCGGGCGACGGGTCAGCCTAGCCGACGGTCGAGGGCGTCGCGGAGGCGTTGTTGCAGCACGGCGGCGGTCACGTCGCCGCGGGTGCGCTCGATGACGGCGCGGAGGGCGTCGAGGGTGCGGCGCAGGCCGCCGGTGAGCGCGTCCGGCGCGTCGATGGCGACGAGCTCGCCGAACACGGCGTCCATGGAGGCCAGGAGCCGCTCGGCCTCGTCGAGCTGGCCGGCCCGGAGCCGATCGAGGGCATGCCGGCGCAGCTCGCTGGCCGCTTCGGCCACGCCGTTCAGCCAGGCGGGGTCGTCGACGCCGAGCTCGGCCGGCGCAGGAACGGCGGCCCCGGCCACGAGGGCAACGGTGGCACGCGCCTCGACGTACTCCTTGGCGGCGTCGTGGAGGAACCCGGCGTAGGCGAGGGTGGGGTAGGGCTCGAGGACGGCTCGAGCCGTGGTGAGTGCGGCTTGGGCATCACTCAGGCGGGCCTGCGCAGTACCGGGATCGAGCAGGTGCACGGCTCGGATGGCGCTCGACGAGGCCCGGATGACCGTGCGGCAGGCGGCGAGTCCCGCTTCCCGTGCAGCGTTGGCAGCGTCGAGCCGCGCCACGACGGCCTCGACGTGGTGGTGGATCAGGCGGCCTTCGACCACGCGTACCGCATGGCCCGCTGCTCCTCGGCCCGGCGCAGCTGGACGAGCAGGTACACGTAGAAGACAAGCAGCGCGTCGACCAGCAGGTGCACGGCGATCAACGCCCTGATGCCCAATCCGAACGCACCCAACGCCGTGACGACGGCGGCGGCCAGCAAGGCGAACAGCACGTTCTGGCGCCGGCGGCGCACCTCGGCGCGGCCCGAACGCACCGAATAGCCCATCGGCACCGGGCGGCCGACTCGGGACCGCGGGGCCGACGGGGCGTAGCCGTGCCCGGCGAGATCGTCGTACTCGTGGTCGTCGTAATAGGGCGACACCGGCCCCCGCACCTGGCGCCCGTCGACGCCGGGCGCCGGGCGCCCGGGAACGTGCATCGGCACCACCGACCGCGACAGCGAGCGCCGGGCGGCGCGGCTCCCGGGCCCGGTCCGCGAGAGAGTGGCGAGCTGGTGGCGAAAGCTCCCGACGGACGTGGACGGCCGGCCTTCCGACCGGGACCGCAGCAACGGTGGCACCAGCACCAGCACCCACATCGCAGCGAGGATGACCACGACCAACGGCGTCACTCCTGCCTGCCCTTCCTGCTCCTCGGGACGGTAGTCGTCTCGCCGTAACGCATGGTGGATGCTTTGGGAGCCCAGCCCGGCTCGCACCACGGCGAGTGCCGCCAGCCCCCGTTGGCCTGCGACGTTACGGTTCTACTACGGCCCGCGGCGACGGGCAACGGGCCCGGACGAAATCCGGCCCGGGCCGGCCCAAAACCGACACGCTACGCGTTCGCGGCACGCCGGTACGTGCCGGAACGGCCGCCGGTCTTCTCCCAGAGGCACAGGTCGCCGATCACCATGGCCCGGTCGGCCGACTTGCACATGTCGTAGATCGTGAGCGCCGCGATCGAACAGGCGTGCAAGGCCTCCATCTCGACGCCCGTGCGATCGACCGTCTCGACCGACGCCTCGACGGCCACGAAGTCGTCGCCGATCTCGAAGTTCACCATCACTGATCCGACGAGCAGCGGGTGGCACAGCGGGATGGTGTCGGCGGTGCGCTTGGCGGCCTGGATCCCGGCCACCCGGGCCACGGCCAGCACGTCGCCCTTGGTGACCTCGCGGTTGGCGATGGCGACGGTGGTTTCCGGTCGCATGAACACCTTGCACCGCGCCGTCGCCCGCCGGTGGGTGGGCTCCTTCGGCGTGACATCGACCATCCGAGCGCGCCCGAGCGGGTCGAGGTGGGTGAAGGTGTGGTCGGACACGTCCGGGAGTGTAGTTCTGACCGGCCTCTTCGCCGTCGGGCCGGGCACGCGCTCGCCGTGTTGTGGTAGGCACGCATCGGGCGGGCGCCCCGACCGACGGACTCGGAGCACCACGAGGGGATATTCATGAGACGAAGCGCGCTGGCCGTCGTCGCCGTGTCCACCATCGCCGCCACGCTCGGCCTGGTGGCCGGCCCCGCCGATGCCTCCAGCCTGCGGTTCGGCGCCATCGACAACCCCAACGGGGCCGGTGTCATGTACGTCGACGACAACGGCTACTGCCCGGGCGTCGCCTACGCCTCTGGCCAGCCGGTGGGCCAGGTCTCCTCGTGCCGCACGAACCCGTCGCCGCTCCGGGTGGAGGTGTACCCGATCCCACTCGGCGGCGACTGGGACCCCTTCACGACGCCAGCCGGCGGTCTGGCCGTCGAGGCCGCCAACGGCGTGAACGTCGGCGATCTGGCCCTGCCGTCGGCGTCGAACGGCTTCAGGCTGACGGGCAACATCGTCTCGGCGACGCCGGTGGACGACGATCGCCTGCACGTCAACATCTTCCAGCTCCTCGGCGACGGCAACCCGGCCGTGGGCGCCTTCGGGTCCTTCTTCGCCAACCATGGCACCACCTGGTCGACGGGTTGGGTGTTCGCCGGGTCCTACATCCTCTTCATCGAAGACCGGGCCACCGGCAACCACATCGAGGCCCTGTTGGACCTGTCACCAACCACGAACATCGACCTCGACCTCGACGCCACCTGCTTCGGTCTCGACACGTGCGCCTACGACTCGGGCGGCCCGGCATCCCCCGGCGGTGGCTTCCATCCCCTGGCGCCGCACCGGCTGCTCGACACGCGCTACGGGGTCGGCATCACCAACGGCCCGATCGGTGCCGGCGACGGGCGCAACAGCGATCCGAACCCGGCCAACCGGGCCGAGAGCATCGCCAACCACGAGTTGAAGGTCACGGGCGTCGGCGGGGTGCCGAACCTCGGCGTCGCCGCCGTGCTGATCAACGTCACCGCCGTCGACCCCACCGACGACGGCTTCCTCACCGTCTACCCGAAGCTCCCACGCGGCGTCGCCAACCCGAGCGACCCGATACGCGTCTTCAACGAGCAGTCGGCATACCTACCGAACTACCCCAACAGCTCCAACCTCAACTTCTTGGCCGGCGACATCGTGCCGAACCTGGTGCTGGCGCGCGTCGGGGCCGGAGGCAAGATCCGCTTCAACAATTACTTCGGGCTCACCAACACCATCGCCGACGTCGTCGGCTGGTTCGACACCGGTCCCGCCAACGGCGACGGGTTCGTGGGCATCACACCGACCCGCATCCTCGACACTCGCGACGGCACCGGCAAGATCGGCGGTCGCTTCAACCACGGCGACAGCCGCACGCTCACGGTGGCTCCGTCGGCGAACGGCGCCGTCCCTCGGGACGCCACTGCCGTCGTGCTCAACGTCACCGCCGCCAACCCGACCAACGAGGGCTACGTCACGGTGTGGCCCCACGGCATTGCCCGGCCACTGGCGTCGAACCTCAACACGCAGCCGGGCCAGACGCGGCCGAACCTGGTGGTGGCGAAGGTGGGCGACAACGGCGCCATCGACCTCTACACGTACTGCGACCTGCTGGGCAGCGTCGACCTCGTGGCCGACGTCGTCGGGTACTTCAAACCCGGAGCCGGCAAGGTGTTCGGCGTCGACCCCCAGCGGCTGTTCGATTCGCGAACCGGGCTCAACACGGGGCGGGGGGCGTTCGGGCCGGGCGAGTCGCGCCCCGTCCAGGTGGCGGGCCGATCAGGCGTGCCCGGCGACGCCACCGCCGTCGTGCTCAACGTGACCGTGACGGAACCGACCTTCGCCGGCTTCGTGACGGTGTGGCCGACCGGTGCGCCGATGCCGTTGGCGTCGACACTGAACTTCGTCGCGGGCCAGACCGTGCCGAACCTGGTGATGGTCAAGCTGGGCGACGGCGGGCAGGTGTCGCTCCTCAACTCGGCGGGGTCGTCGCACCTGCTGGCCGACGTGGTGGGCTACGTGCGTTAGCCCGAGATGACCGGGCCGGTGTCGACCACTTCGAAGGCCGAGCCGGGCACCTGCTTGAGCTGATTGAGGTTGTCGTCGTCCCAACGGGGATCGGCGGCGCCCGTGACGAACCAGTTGGAGCCGTTGTCGGCGACGATGAGGCCGAAGCGCTTCATCGCCTCCAGGATCACCCGGGCGCCGCCCGTGTAGCCGCTCGTGTCGAAGCCGGCGTTGAGTCGCAGGCGCAGGCCCATCGGAGGCAGGGCGGGATCGGTCTGGTTCGATGCCTGGTGGGTGGCGGGATGGATGTAGCCGGCGTAGGTCTGGCTGAACGTCACCCGGATGGCGTGGTTGATCTGGCCGCTGGCCACCTCGTCGTAGCGCACCAGGCCTGGCAGGATCGGGAGTCCGGCGGCGTCGGCCGACGTCCATCCGTCCGGGCGCAGGGCGTTGGAGCGCAGGTCGAAGCGGGCACCCGACGCCGCCGCCCAGCCCCCTCCAGACGGATGGGCGGCGAAGAGCTCGTACAGCAGGCAGGTGCCCTGCTGGAGGGCGAGCACATGGGCGTCGCTGCCGCCCTCGATCGGCGCGGTGGTGGGGATGGGGTAGGGCCCCGGATCGCTCTCGGCGCCATAGGCGGTGAACGTGATCGGCACCGGGGCCTCGTCGGCGGGCACGACGACGTAGGGAATGCCGTAGGCGCCCCCGCCGCCGAAGTCGGGGTGGAGGTTGCCGCCGAGGCGGGCGATGGTGGCGGCCGAGCCGGCCCGCAGCGGCGCCTTCGAGATGTCGGTGTTCCAGGGGTTGTCGGCAGGGAACACCGGGCAGCCGACGAGGGTCGTTCCCGGGCCGGGCGTGCCGCCCGACCCGCCGCCCGCGGCCGTCACCCGCACCGCCCGGGCCCCCGCCGTCACCGGCAGCACCGCCTGAGGCTCCACCGCCGTGGGCCCGGCCCCGCACCCGCCCGCCCCGACCGGCAGCACCGGGACCGCCAGCGCGACCGCGACAATCCTCGCCCGTGGCGCCCGTTGGTGCGGATTCCGCCCCAATGGGCGACACAAGCGCAGGATTCAGCCGCCGATTTGGCTCATCGAGCGGTTGGGGCGGCGGAACGTGACTCGTCCGATGGCGTGCCCCGCCCACTTGGTGCCGACGGCCCGCTCGATCTCGGCGGCCAGGTCGTCGTCGCTGGCCCCCCGCCGCAGCAGGGCGCGCAGATCGAACTCCCGTGTCTCGAACAGGCAGGTGCGGAACTGACCCTCGGCGGTGAGGCGCACCCGGTCGCAGTCGCCGCAGAACGGCTTGGTGACCGACGGGATGACGCCGACGTCGCCAAAGCCGTCGACGTACCGCCACCGGTCGGCGGGCGCCGCCCCCCGGCCGACGACCGGCTCGAGCGGGTAGACGGCGTCGATCGCGGCCACTATCTCGTCCTGGCCGACGACGTCTTCGGCCCGCCACGCCCCGCTGGCGTCAAGGGGCATGAACTCGATGAACCGCACGTGCAGGTTGTGGGTGCGGCCGAAGGTGGCGAAGTCGACGATCTCGTCGTGGTTCACGCCACGCTGCAGCACCACGTTCAGCTTCACCGGCGCGAACCCGGCCTCCTGGGCGGCGGCGATGCCGTCGAGGACCCGGTGGAACTCGTCACGGCGAGTCATGGCGTGGAAGCGCTCGCGCCGGAGCGAGTCGAGGGAGATGTTCACCCGGTCGAGGCCGGCGCGGCGCAGCTCGTCGGCCAGGAGGCGGAAGGTGGCGCCGTTCGTGGTGATCGAGAGATCGGGCTTGGCGCCGGTCGTCATGCGGATGGCGGCCAGCTTCTCGACCAGGACGGGCAGGTGGGCCCGCACCGTCGGCTCGCCGCCGGTGAGGCGGATGCCGTCGACGTCGAACCGCTCGACGAACACCCGGGCCAGGCGCTCGATCTCCTCGAAGGTGAGGAGGTCCTCCCGGGGCAGCCACTTCATGCCCTCCTCCGGCATGCAGTAGGTGCATCGGAAGTTGCAGCGATCCGTGACAGAGATCCGCAGGTCACGGACCGTGCGACCGAACGGGTCGACGAGGTCGGCCATGGCGCCCCAGGCTATCGCCTCGTCGGCGGGCTGCTCGGGCCACTCAGACCGCAACACGACGCTTGTGTCGCTGATTGGGGCGGAATCCGCTCCAACGGGCGCCACAGGCGAAAAGAACGCGCGCGGGTCAGGTGAGGAGGAGGACGTCGATGTCGGCGCCGGCGGGGAGGCCGTCGCCGGCGGGGAGGAGGGCCAACCCGTTGGCGGCGGCGCTGGCGGCGAGCTGGTGGCTGCCCTGGGCGCCGGTGGAGCGCACGTGCCAGCGGCCGTCCTCGGCGAAGGCGCCGCGCACCCGCACGAGGTGCAGCTTGCCGTCGCTCCGGCGGCGGAACGCCTCGTCGGCGACGGCCCGGACGCGGGGCCGGTCGAGCTCGGCGTGGCCCATCAGCTTGCGGAGGGCCGGTCGGGCCAGTACCTCGAACGACACCAGCGACGACACCGGGTTGCCGGGCAGCCCGAAGACCGGCACCGGCCGGCGCGGTCCGGACAGCACGCCGAAGGCGAACGGCTTGGCCGGCTTGATGGCGATCTGCATCCACGCCATGTCGCCCATCCGGTCGAGCACGACCTTGATGAGGTCGAAGTCGCCCATGCTCACTCCGCCACTGGTGACCACGGCGTCGCAGGCGGCGACGGCGTGCTCGATGGCGGCGGTGATGGCCGGCTCGTCGTCACGCACCAGCCCGAGGTCGACGGCCTCACAACCGGCCTGCTCGACGAGCCCGAGCAGCATCGGCCGGTTGCTCTCCCGGATCTGGCCCGGCCGCAACGGGCCGCCTCCCTCGACGAGCTCGTCACCGGTCGACAGCACGCCCACCCGGGCCCGCGGGTGAACCCGGACCTCGACCCGACCGATGCTGGCCAGCACCCCGACGTGGGCGGCGCTCAACACCGTGCCGGCAGCAAACACCTCGTCACCGGCGTGCACGTCGGACCCGGCGGCCCGGACGGCGTCGCCGACACGAACCGCTCGGCCGATGCGGACGGCATCGCCACCGGCCACCGCCTCGGTGTCCTCCACCATGACGACGGCGTCGGCCCCGTCGGGCATCGGCGCTCCCGTCATGATGCGGATCGCCTCGCCGGTCCCGACGGCCGTGGTGGGGGCGGCGCCGGCCGCCAGCACGGCGACCACCTTCAGCTCGACCGGTGCGTCGGCGGTGTCCGCCGCCTGGACCGCGTAACCGTCCACGGCGGTGTTCGGCAGGGGCGGCACGTCCTCGGGCGACGTGACGGTGTCGGCCGTGACACATCCGTACACGGCCGTCAGGGGCAGGACCTCGGGCGGCAGGACGTCGCACCCGTCGAGCACCCGCAGCCGGGCCTCAGAGAGCGGGATCACGCCCGCCAGGATGGCACGGAATGCGGCGGAGTCCTCCGGCCCGGCTCAGCCCGCCGCCGTGCGCCGGGCATCGACCGAGCGCTCGAAACCGATCGCCGTCGGCCCGGCGACGGCCGTCAGACCGGCGGGGAGGCGGGCCTGAAGTTCCTCGGCATCCAGGGCCAGGCGCGGGTCGATCTCGAGGTCGTAGAGCGGATCGCCATCGGCGCCCCGGGGCACGTGGACGCCGGCGGCTTCCAGCCAGCGGGCGTAGAGCCGGTTGAGGTCTCGCCGGGCCGTCTCCGGCGAATCGGCTCCGGTGGCGTTCTTGATCGGAGAGAAGTCCTCGGCCCGCTCCGCCTCGACCGTGACCACCCGCTCGGCCAAGGGCAGGGCATCGAAGATGAACGCCTCGAACTTGACGGCGTTCGGCTGCTCCGGCTCGACCCGGCTTCCGTCGAGCGCGACGTACGGAACCCGCTTGTCGGCTCGGTGGAAGGGAAGGCCAGGAGCGCCCGGGGCGGTGAGGCTCTCGATGAAGGCGAGCTCGAGGCAGTGGACCGCCGGACTGCCCGCCCAGAAGGTGAGGGTTCCGTCGGGTTGGCGTTGGTGGGCGAGCTCGTCGGGCAGGTCGCTGTACTCCACGAGGGCCGTCCGGCCGTCCACCGTGGCGAACACGCCCATCCGCTCTTCGGGACCGAGCTTGCGGATGGCCAGGCTCGACATCTCGGCGTCGGCGAGCGCATGGTGGCCGAGGAAGGTGGGATGGGCCAGGCGCAGGAGCGGGTTGTCGACCTGGAACGTGACGACGGTCCGGACGCCGCGCCGGCGGGCGTCGTCGAGCACTCCCTCGCGCCGCATCGCCCGAAGGAGGCCGCCGTGGCCGTCCGGCGACAGAGCGATCTGCTCGGGAGCTTCGAGGAGGATCGCACCCGTATCGCGGTCGACGGCCGGCAACATCCCTTGCACGAAGAAGTGCACCGAGTCCGGGTCGAGCCCGAACCACTCGCGCGAGCGGAAGCTCTCGCGCGTCGGCTCGTCGTTCTGGGTCGACGTCATCACGTACCACGGGAGCTCGGCGCCGAAGCGCGTCCGGAGGGCGGCGACCTTGGCGGCGTGGTGGGCGAACAACGTGCGGCCCGTCACCGGCGCGAACGGATAGTCGCCCTTCGGGCCGTCGAACCCGAGGCGCGTTCCCTGCCCACCGGCGAGAAGGACGAGCCCGACGGCGCCCGACCGCAGCAGCGCCTCTCCCGCCTCGCGGGCTCGCGCCTCGGCCGCCACGCCGGCGTCGTCATGTGGGAGGGGGATGACATCCGGGGGACCCGGCGCCGTGGGGTGCTCGTGGGTGTGGGAGCGGATGAACCGGTCGACGAGACGGCGCACGAGGTCGAGGTCGAGGCCGGCGGCCTGCTCGACGAGGTGCGGGCGGGCCCGACCGTCGCTGCGCTCGATGGCGTCGGCCAACTCGGGATGGTCGGCAGCGCGGAGCCGTTCGAGCAGGTCGGTAGCGGTGCTGGACGGGTCGGCGGACACCGTCGGGCAGTGTAGAACTGCCCCCTTCATCGTGGCGCTTCGGCAGGTGAACCGCTACGATTAGCAGTCGTCGCCACAGAGTGCTAACCGCCGGAACCCGGAGCCACCATGCCCACCTACGTCTACAAGTTCGTCGACACCGGCGAGACCATCGAGGTCCAGCAGGCGTTCACCGACGACGCCCTCACCGAAGCACACCATCCCGGCGACGGCACCCTGCGGCCGGTGCGCAAGGTGTTCACGCCGGTCGGCATCACGTTCAAGGGAAACGGCTTCTACAAGACCGACAGCCGGGGCAAGAACGGCTCGTCGAGCAGCTCGAACGGCTCCGACCGTTCCGACGGCTCCACGTCGAGCTCGTCGTCGGACAGCTCGAGCTCCACCCCATCGAGCACCACGAAGCCGGAACGCTCGACGTCCTCGACGAACGGCTCGTCGCACTCGCACTCCCACGACGGTCACAGCCACTCGCACTGAGGTGACCGCCGGCGCCGACGTCGGGGTGTTCGGCGGGTCCGGCTTCTACGAGTTCCTCGCCGACGTCGAGACGGCCACGGTCGACACGCCGTACGGGGCCGGCTCGGCCGCCGTCGCTATCGGGACGCTCGGCGACCGTCGCGTGGCCTTCCTGCCCCGCCACGGCCGCCGCCACGAGCTGGCGCCCCATGCGGTCCCGTATCGAGCCAACGTCTGGGCCATGAGGGAGCTGGGTGTCCGCTCCCTGCTGGCGCCGTGCGCCGTGGGCTCGCTCCAGTCCGACATCCACCCGGAGGAGTTCGTTGTGGTCGACCAGCTCGTCGACCGTACGTGGGGCCGGGCCGACAGCTACCACCTCGACGGGCCCGTTGAGCATGTGGCCTTCGCCGAGCCCTACGACGCCGGCCTGCGGGCCACACTGGTGGAGGCGGGGCGGGCCGCCAGCGTCACCGTCCACGACGGCGGCACCCTCGTGGTGATCCAGGGCCCGCGGTTCTCCACCAAGGCGGAGTCGACGTGGTTCCGGAGCCAGGGTTGGTCCGTGGTGAACATGACGGGCTATCCGGAGGCCGTGCTGGCCGCCGAGCTCGGTATCCCCTATGCCGCCGTCGCTCTCGTCACCGACTACGACGCCGGAGTCGACGGTCACGAGCCGGTGAGCCAGGAACAGGTCTTTGCCGTGATGGGCCGGAACGTGGCCCGGGTGCGCGACGTGCTCGTCCGGGCCATCCCGGCCATGCCGTAGAGTCGGCGGCCTTCCCCTCCGGTCCCCATTCGGAACGGAGGCCTCCGTGCGTCTCGCGTCTCGTCTGCGGCCGCTCCGACGGCTGCGCATCCTGCTCGCCACCCGCCCGCTCGCCTACTGGAGCCTCGTGGCCCTCGTCGCCGCCGGCAGCGGCGTCGTCGTGCAACGGGTCACGACGGCGGCCGCCGAGGCCCGGCGCCAGTGGGGTGAGGCCCAGCCGACCCTCGTCGCCACCCGCGCCCTCGCCGTCGGCGACGCCCTCGACGCCACGAGTGCCGAGGTGCGGGCTGTGCCGGTCGGCGTGCGCCCCGACACCGCCCTCGACGCCCTGCCGCCCGGCGGCGGGGTGGTGACGGCCCCGTTGGCCCGCGGCGAAATCGTCACGGCGGCGCGCCTGGGCCGAGGCGGCCGGTCGGGTCTGGCCGCGCTCCTCCCCGACGGCAGCCGGGGCGTCGCCGTCCCGATCTCTGACGGCGCCGTGCCACTGCAAGCCGGCGACGTGGTCGACGTGGTCGGCCCCGATCTCCTCGTCGGCGGGACCAGGGTCGTGCGGGTCGCCGGCGACGCCGCCGTGGTGGCCGTCCCCGGGACCGATGCGGCGCCAGTGGCCCGGGCCGTCGCCGACGGCCAGGTGACCCTGGTACTGGTCCCCTAACGCCAGCCCGATACGACGATCGGCCCCGCGAACTTGGATCCCGGCGTGCCCTATTGGGCGCGATCGGATCCAACTTCGTCGGTCGGCGCGCGCTCTAGCGCCAGCCCGACAGAGCGATGCCGAGGATGAGCACCCCGAGCACGACGCGGTAGATCACGAACGGCATGAACGACTTGGTGCGGACATACCTCAGTGTCCAGGCCACGGCCAGCCAGCCGAAGACGGCCGACGTGATGATGCCGACGATCATCGGCCCGAGCAGCCCGTCGGGGATGCCGTCGGCGGCCAGCTTGCCCACCTTGTAGACGGCGGCGCCGGCCGTGACCGGGATCGCCATGAGGAACGAGATGCGCGCCGCCGAGTCACGGGTGAAGGTCCGCATCCGTCCCGCCGTGATGGTGATGCCCGACCGCGACGTGCCGGGATTCAACGAGAGCACCTGGGCGGCGCCGATGATGAGCGCATCGCGGCGGTCCATGTCGTCGATGTCGCGTTTGGCTGCGAACGTGTCGGCCCACGCCAGGAGGAGGCCGAATCCGATCAGCGAGACGGCGATGAGGGGAATCCGCCCGAGCTGCTCGTCGATCTGGGTCTGGAACACGGCACCGACCAGCGCTGCCGGCAGCGTGGCGAGGAGCAGCAACCACGCCAAGCGCCCCTCGGGAGTGGTGCGGCGACCCCGCGTGCGCAGCGCCGTCCATCCGTCGCGTGCGTACACCACCAGGTCATGGCGGAAGTATCCGCACACCGCCACCAGGGTGCCGATGTGGAGGGCCACGTCGAAGGCCTTCTCCACGCTGGCGCTGTCGAAGTCGTTCCAGCCGAAGAGCCACGGCACCAGGATCAGGTGGCCGGAGGACGAGATCGGGAAGAACTCCGTGAGCCCCTGCACGATGCCAAGGATCACGGCGTGGATGATGGGCATGGGGGCTCGTTCGTTCGGGGTTCAGTTGGTGCTGGGCACGATCCGCGGCCGCCACCGACGGGTCGCATCGAAGTGGTGGCCGACGACGACGCCCTCGCCGAGGGCGCGCAAGAACGAAGTCGGGCCGTCGAAGTCAGGCATCTCGACGTAGGCGGCGCCGATGGCCTCGGGCACGTGGGCGTCGCTGCCGGCTCCACCGGCCAGGCCCCGCTCGGCGGCGAAGCGGGCGGCCCGCTCGTTGAGATGGGCGAGCGAAGTCTTGGCGTTGAACACCTCGACGGCGTCGAGCAGGCCGGCGTCGGCGAGGTCGACCATTGCCGGCTCGGCCAGGTTGCGCCGAATCGGGTCGTACGGGTGCGGGACGTACACGAGGCCGCTCTGGGCGCGGATGCGCTCGGCCGCCTCCCGCGGTGAGATGCCGAAGGGAACGTGCTCGGTGAGGAAGAGGCCGATGATCTCGCCGGCGTGGGTGCGGAGCTCCTCGCCGACGACGACGCGGCACGGCAGCTGGGCGGCGAGCGTCTCGGCGCCCCGGATGCTGTTGTGGTCGGTGACGCACAGGACGTCGATGCCGGATTCGACCACGGCCTCCTCGATCTCCTCGGGCGTCGTCGTCGAGTCGCCGGACCACATCGTGTGGCTGTGCAAGTCGACGCGCACCCAGCCCGGGCGGACCGGTGCCGCCAGGTGGGGGTGGCGGGCGACGGCAACAGCGCTCGGCGGCACAGTGCGACGCTACTGGTGGAGTGGCCGGCGAACTGGGTGCAGGCGGGAGCTCATCCGATGAACCAGCCGGCCAGGTCCACGACGAGGTCCGTGGGCGCGAAGGTGGAGAAGCACACCCGTCCGTCGGCGGGCAGTTTCACCACGGCCAGGTTGGCCGCCGCCACCTGGTGGGCTCGGTAGTTCACGTTGGAGACGACCGGTGGCGTGCCCCCACACGGATAGACCTTGACGTACCCGTCGGCGGTCGGATCGGCGGCGGTGAGGTTCAGGGCGACGGCGCTGGCGCCGGCCGGCACGACGCCGGTGCCCGTGATCTGGATCGGCAGCTCGACGCCGTCGGCCAGTCGCTGCACGACACCGCCGGGCGCCGTCTGCGGATCGCGGGTGTCGAAGAGACGGATCGGGTCGGGGGCGACGAAGCTGCTCCCGGCGCCGGGGGCGTACCAGCCGGCCAGATCGACGACGAGATCGGTGGGCGCGTACGACTTGAAGCAGACGTCGCCGCCGGCGACCACCTTCACGGCGGCCAGGTTCGCCACCGTCTGGCCCGCCACGTAGTTGACGTTCGACACGTCCTGCTCCTCACCGCACGGATAGACACGCACGTAGCCCGCCGCCAGCGGATTGGTGACCGTGACGTTGAAGAGCGCCGCCGTGGCACCGGCCGGGAACCCGCCCCAGCCGGCCAGCCGGAAGGTGAGCTCCTGCCCGCTGTCCAATGGCGCCGCCGCGCCGCCTGGGGCCAGGGCCTGATCGCGGGTGTCGAGGACCCGCACCGGGTTGACCGCCGTGTAGGTCGACCCGATGCCCTGGCCGGCCGGGGAGAACCAGCCGGCCACGTCGACGACGAGATCGGTGGGCACGAGCGAGGCGAAGCAGACCCGTCTGTCGGCCGGCAGTTTCACCATGGCCAGGTTGGCCGCCGTCTGGCCGGGATCGAAGTTCACCGTCGAATTGGTGGGCACGGTGCCACACGGATAGACGCGCACGTAGCCGGCGGCGGCCGGGTTGGTCGCCGTCACGTTCAGGAGCGCTCCGGTGGCGCCCGCCGGCAGTTCGGGCTGCGTCGAGAGGTCGAACGAGAGCTCTTGACCGTCGTTCAGCGTGGCCGCCGCACCGAACGGGCTCTGCGCGTCGTTGCGCGTGTCGAACAGCCGGTACGGCGTCACCGGACTGAAGTCACCGGCCGGGACCGCCGAGTAGATAGCCGTGAAGCCGACGTCCCCTGCCGGCATGGTGAAGGCCTTGGTGGGACTCGTGTCGCCATCGGACCACCTGATGAAGGTGGCGCCGTTGAATGTCGGAGGAGCGATGAGCTGATTGACCGAGTTGGTGATCGCCTTGGCGGTCAAGGGAGTGGCGGCGCCTCCGCCGTTGACGCTGATCGTCACACCCGGTGGAATCGAGTTCAGCCTGATCGTGTGCTCGTCGACTGGCAAGTTGAAGGTCTTCGTAACGGACAGCCCGTTGCTGTCGGTGGCTGTGGCCTTGAACTCGAGATACGAGTCATCGCCGTGGTCGGGGAACTCCATGCTGATCGAGTTCCCGATCGACTCCCCCAACGGGTGGACGTGGCATTGCCCGGTCGCCACACCGGCGGGGCAGTGATGCATGACTGGTGACCACGAGATGCTGTCACCCCCGATTGGCGCGTTGTTCTCGTCGCGCGCCGAGGCCGTGACCGTGACGTTCTCGCCGACGACATACGGACCCGACTTGTTGGGTGTGAGCGTCAGTGTCGGAAGGTTGTGATTGGTCCAGACGTGCATGGAGACGGAGTCCGTCGCGCCGTCGTTGTCCGTGACCGTGAGCGTGGCGTCGAACTCTGAGCCCACGGAGTACTGGTGGAAGACCACTTGACCGTCGGCGCTCTGGCCGTCACCGAAGTTCCAGTGGTACGAGACGATCGATCCGTCCGAGTCGAACGAGGCGCTGGCGTCGAAGCGGAAGTTCGTGCCCGGCACCTTGCTGGCGACCGGGTCGACGAATCCGGATGCGACCGGCGGGCAGTTGCCGGTGCAACCCTTCAGGTCGACGACGCGGTTGCCAGTGATGTCGGCGAAGAAGATGTCGCCGTTCGGCCCCTGGCGCGCCGCGACGGGAACGACGGGCAGGCCGTCGAGCTCGAGATCGCACGCGAACGCCTCCCCGGACGAGCACGAACCGAACAGGCGGGTCGGCACGCCGGGTTGCTGGTACGCCCACAGTCGGTTGGCCGCGAAGTCGCCGAAGAAGTAGGCACCCGAGTAGGCCCCATACGCGGCCCCCGACGCGAACACACCGCCCAAGGCGCCGTGGCCACCAGCCACCACCGACATGTGGTCCCAGTAGTAGAGCGGGCCACGCAGGTTCACCGGCGGGTTGGCATAGCGCTGCTGGCACGGCTGCTGCCCGT
>JBKOXV010000127.1:0-6644 GCA_046725105.1 bacterium
GTGTGACAGGCGTCAAGGCCGGTCACACTGCGGGCCCCTTCGGCGTCGAGGAGACGGAGAGAGGAGACCGCCGTGAAGATCTTCGTCGCCGGCGCCACCGGCGTGCTCGGTACACCCGCTGTCGCCGAGCTCGTGGCGGCCGGGCACGTCGTCACCGGGGCGGCCCGCCGGCCATCCGGCGCCGCCCGGCTGCGGGCCGCCGGCGCCTCGCCCGTGAGCGTCGACCTGTTCGACCCGCCGGCGCTCGTTGCCGCCGTGGCCGGTCACGACGCCGTCGTCAACCTCGCCACCCACATTCCCGCCGTGAAGGACATGGCCAACGCCGACGCCTGGACCGAGAACGACCGGATCCGCACAGAGGCGTCGGCCAACCGGGTCGATGCCGCGCTGGCGACGGGCGCCACCGTGTTCGTCCAGGAATCCGTGGCCTTCCTCACCGAGGGCGGGGGCGACGAATGGATCGACGAAAGCGCGCCGATGCTCGACGTCGGCGTGGCCGGTTCGGTCCAGCGGGCCGAAGCCAACGCCGCTCGGTTCGCCGCCGCCGGCGGGCGCGGCGTGGTCCTGCGCTTCGGTGGCTTCTACGGGCCGACCACCGAGCTGACCCAACTGCTCGTGCGGGGCGCCCGCCGCGGCGTATCACTCGACGTCGGCGACCACGACGCCTACTTCCCGCTGATCGCCATCCCCGATGCCGCCCGCGCCGTGGTGGCCGCCGTGGAGGAGGCGCCGTCGGGCATCTACAACGTGGTCGACGACGAGCCCATGACGCGGCGCCAGATGGCGGCGGTGTGGTCGGCGTCGATGGGACGCCGGGTGCGGGCGTTGCCGGAGTCGACGGCCAGGGTGGGCGGTCCGGCGGCCACGTTCGTGCGCCAGTCGATGCGGGCGTCGAACCGCCGGTTCCGAACGGCTACGAACTGGCGCCCGCAGTACCCGAGCATCCGGGAGGGCCTGCCGCCGGTGATCGACGCCCTCGGGGGACCGGTGCCGCGGCTGACGGTGGCGGCACGGGCGGCGCTCTGGATCCTGTTGCTGGCGGCCGTCTCCCTGGGAGCGTGGGCGCAGTTCGCGCCGCACAACTTCTTCGAGGAGTTCCCGTTCGGTCGGGGATGGGTCGCCGCCGACGGGCCGTACAACGAGCACCTCGTGCGCGACTTCGGCGGCCTCAACCTGGCGCTGGCCGTCGTGACCGGTGCCGCCTTGTTCCTCCGCCGAACGTCGGTGGCCGTGGCGGCGGCCCTGGCGTGGCTCGTGTTCGCCGTGCCGCATTTCGTGTATCACGCCAACCACCTCGAGCACTACGACGGGGGCGATGCCGCCGGCAACGTGATCGGGACGGCGCTGCTCGTCGTGCTGCCGCTGGTGGTCCTCGCCTTCCGGAAGACGGTGGTAAGACGTTCGGTCGATGCGGATCAGGATCGTCGGCGAGAACCTGCCGGGTCGGAGCTTCAGCCCGTCGGCCGATGAGCAATACCGCAACATCCATGTGGGGCTTCAGGAGCGCTCCGAATCCGTCGGGCTGGTGCCGGGCGATGCGCCGTCGGCCACGTGGGACGTCGACGTCCGAGTCGTCACCGAAGGGGGCCGACTCGACTTCCGCGGCCCGGCCGTCCACGGCAAGCGAGGGGAGCGGTTCCTGTACCTCACATGGGGCGATGTCGGCGCCGGCGAGTCGTTCCACATGTTCCGCCGGGCCAAGCTGATGCTCGACCGGGTCGACGCGGCGCTGGTGCGAACGGCCGAGGCGAGTGGCGTGCTCGTCGCCACCATCGACCTGACCGACGACTATGGCTGTCCGCGGTGTGCGCGGGTCGACCCGCCGGCCATCGAGTGGTCGTACGCTGACCTTTCGTGAAGTTGACGAAAGGGGCGGGCGTGGCGGCGGTAGGGGAGCGGTGCGCCTGGTGCCGGCGGCCGTTGCCGACGCCGGCGGCCACGGGCCGGCCCCGCCGGTACTGCCGCGACAGCTGCCGGCAGATGGACTACCAGTCGCGCCGGCGGGCGCGGGAGTTGCAGCTCGGAGACGACGAGCTCATCGTGGCCCGCCAGCAGCTCGACCGCCTGCGTGACGACGTCTACGTGCTCGCCTGCGCCATCGAGGACGTCGAGCGCGACCTCGCCGGCCGGCCGACGGCGCGCGAGGTCCGGAGCGCCCTCGACTGGCTCCTGGATGCCGCCCGGCCGGTGTGCGCCCACGACGTGTGAGCTCGCAGCGAGCCGGCGCCGGGTGCTAGTCAACGTCGGTGCCTTCGAACATCGCCTTCGTCACGGGCGCCAGCCGGGGGATCGGCAAGGCGTGCGCCGTGGCTCTCGCCGGAGCCGGTTTCGACGTCGCCATCGCCGCTCGCACCGTGCAGACGGGGGAAGCCCGCGAGCACTCGGTCACGGTGCGGAAGTCCGACACGAGGCCGCTGCCCGGTTCGCTGCAGGAGACGGCGCAGCTCATCGAAGACCGTGGCCAGCGCGCCCTGATGGTGCCGATGGACCTGGTCGACCGGGCTTCCGTCGGTGCCGGCGTGGCGACCATCCTCGAACGATGGGGCGGGGTCGACCTCGTCCTGCACAACGGGCGCTACGTCGGGCCCGGGCTGATGGACGGCGTCCTCGACACGCCGTTCGAGGCGTTCGAGAAGTTCCTCGAAGCTCACGTGCTGGCCCAGCTGGTCATCACCCGCATGGTGCTCCCGGGCATGCTCGAGCGGGGAACAGGCATCATCATGACGATGGGATCGGGCGCCGGCTACACCGACCCGCCGGCGCCGCCCGGCCAGGGCGGCTGGGGTCTCGGCTACGCCATCGGCAAGGCCGCCGGCCATCGGCTCGTCGGCCACGTGAAGGCGGAGTTCGGGAGCCGCGGCATTCGCTCGTTCAACATCAATCCCGGTTACGTGCGCACGGAACGCAACTCGCTCACGGCCGAGGACGACGGCATGGACCCGTCGCTCGGCGCGCCGCCCGAAGCGATCGGCGCCGTCGTGGCGTGGCTGGCGACGTCGCCGGAGGCCGATGCGCTCACCGGCACCAACATCGACGCCCAGGACTTCTGCCGAGCCAAGGAGTTGTACGACTGGTGACGGCCTCCATCCGCATCGGGATCATCGACGACGGCGTCGGGTCGCGTGACGCCGCCGCCTCGGGTGACGGCGGTGCCGTCTACAGGCAGCTCGAACTGGACATGCAACTGGCTGTGGACAAGGTGGCGGGGGAGGGGCGCCTCGACCGGCCCGTGGAGTTCGTCCACGCCGAGGGCATCGGCCTGCCCAGCGGCACCGCCTTCGCCGTCGAGCAGGCCGTGGCGGCGCTCGTCGACCAGGGCGTTCTGCTGATCGTCGGGCCAGGCACGGGTGACAACGCCATCGTGGCCACGCCCCTGGCCGACCGTTACGAGACGCCGATGATCAACTGGTCGGCCTCGGAGCGGGCCCGCAGCCAATGGATGTTCCACCTCCAGGTCGGCTCGCACGAGGACGAGTCGATCCTCATGGCCCGCTTCCTGGCCGCCCACGGTCTGCGGCGCGTCGGCGTCGTGTACGACCGTTCGCCGATCGGCCGGCGCCACGTCGAGTTCCTCGCCGAGGAGTGCGAGCTGCTCGACGTCAACGTGTCGACGCGGCTGGCGATCCACCCCCTCGCCACCGACGCCACGGCCGCAGTGGCTGGCTTGCGCGACCAGGCCGTCGACGGCCTCGTGTACATGGGCCTGGGATGGGCGGGCCGCGAGGTCGCCCGGGCCCGGACGGCGCTGGGATGGGACGTCCCTCGCATCATGAACGCGGCGGGCATGCGGGGCGCCGATCCGGAGTACGCGCGAGACATCGACGGCTGGGCCTACCCCGACATGTACTCCGACGACAACGAGCTCTTGCGTTCCTTGCGGTCCTCGCTCGGCGACGACCGCCGGCGGGTCGGTGGCCTCGCCTTCGGGTACGACATGGGGCAACTCGTGGCCGAGGGGATCGCCCGGGCGCCCGAGCTCACCCGGTCGGGAATCAAGGACGGGCTGGAGCACATCAAGCTCGTCCGGGCCGCCGAGGGGCACGAGGGCACCACCCTCGGGTTCGGCAAGTGGGAGCGCGGCGCCCTCAAAGGCCGGTACCTCGTCCTGCGCGAGTGGCGCGACACGCAGTCGGTAGAGCTCTAAGTTTCGTCAACTTCACGAAACCAGCCGCCGCCACCGCGGCGCGACAATTTTCGCCCGTGGCGCCCGTTGGTGCGGAAACCGCACCATTCAGCGACACAGGCGATCGGCAAGCGGCGCCGGCATGGCCCGTGGGTGCGCGGGCGACGGGCCGGTTTCATCGGAACGAGTCGGGAAATCGTGCGGAAAAACCGAGCAATTAGCCGACTCGTCGCCTCGCTGTCGGTAGATCGCCCCATGGCCGGAACGCCCATAATCCTCGTTATGTCAAGTTGAGCGGGTCAGGGTCGCTGACTGGGTTGAGAACCGATCGGGGCGGTCGTGGCGTACCCCGCGCGTCACCGACGACAGGAGCGAGCGATGGACGATGCCACGACGACCGACCCGACCGACCCGACCGAGCCGACCGACCCGACCCACCCGAGCACAGTCGACGGAGCCGACACCACCGACACCATCACCGAGACGGCGAGCAGCCGCCGGCGTTTGCTGCAGGTGATCGCGGCGGGTGCCGCCGGCGCCGCCGCGGCGGGAGTGGGCGGCGTGCTCGCCGCCGGGTCGGCAGAGGCCGCCGACGGCGATCCGCTGCTGCTGGGCGACAGCACGAACACCCACACGTCGCCCACGATCGTGAACTACACGGGGGCGACGGTGCCGGCCAGCACCACCATCGAGGCCGGCGACGAGACGGCCGCCAACAACACCATCCTCACGAACAACTTCGGCGGGCAGGGCACGGCCCTCCTCGGTGTGGCGGGAAGCACCGGCAACCAGCAGATCGGCATCATCGGCTGGAGCAAGAAGGCGGGCGGTACGGGCGTGATCGGCTTCACCGGAAACGCCGGCGCCTACGGCGGCGAGTTCTTCGGCGGCGCCGCCGAGCTCCGCCTCCGGCCCGGTGGGGCGGCGCCCACCACGCTCACGAACGCCCACCAGACCGGCGAGCTCTACGAGGACTCCGACGCCAACCTCTGGCTGTGCGTGGCGGCCGGCACGCCCGGTACGTGGCGCATGTTGTCGGGCCCGAAGGCGGCCGGCGCCTTCAGCCTGCTCCCCTCGCCGGTACGGGTGTACGACTCTCGGACCAGCGACGGCCCGCTGGCGGGTGGAGCGAGCCGCATGGTGAGCCTCGCCCAGGGCATGGCGGCCGGAGCGCCGACCACTGCCGTTCCCGCCGGCGCCACGGGCGCTCTCATCACCCTCACGCTCGACGCGACCGTGGAGTCGGGATTCCTGTCGGTGTTCGCCGCCGGCCTCGCCTACCCGGGCACGTCGAACGCCAACTGGTTCGCCACCGGCCAGATCCTTGCCGTCACCACGGTGTCCGCCGTCGACGCCACCGCCGCCGTCACGCTCTTCGCCGGCGGACCGGGGCGTACCGAAGTCATCGTCGACGTCATCGGCTTCTACGCCTGACGCCACGCGGTCTGGGGAGCGATGAGTTCCGCGCCCACGCCCCGTCCTACTGACGTACGACCACGCAGCGGACCGAAGGAGGCGACCGTGGCAACGACACAGTGGGTGAACCTGATCACGGGTGAGCGGCTCGATCGAGCCATGCTCGCCGACCTCCGGCGCCGCGCCCGCCGCGCCTACGAGGCCAACACGCACCTGTTCGAGGACGAGCGCGAGGCGCTGGTGGCCCTCGGCGTAGCGACCATCGCCGAACTCGATCAGCTGCGGCCGGCGCTGCCCCTGCCGGTGGCGGCCTGATCGGCTCGCCAGGCCACGACCGAGTCGAGCGCGACCGAGTACACCGGCCCGACCGGCGGTCGCTCGACGTACTGCCGGTACTTGGCCGCCAGCGCCGCCCGACCGACACAGTCGACGGCGCTCTCCGGCCCGTGCACCTCGGCCCTCCCATCGATCCGCACCCACCACAGGCGGGACCAGTCGTCGTCGTCGTAATGGTCGACGAGCACCGTCGCCTGACCCGTCGCCTCGATGTCCCGCAGCCGCGACAGCTGTTGCGTGCGCTTGGGCTTGTGGTCGACGGCGCTCACCACGAGGCCCGACACCAGGGCGAAGCAGATCGGCACGACGCGGACCCGGCCGGTCTCCCCCACCGTGGCGAGCCGGGCGACGCGGGCCGATGCCAGCACGACGTCGACCCAACGCTCGCTCACTCGGTCATGTTGTCAGGGTGCGTCAGCTCCGGCTCCAGGGCCCTTTGATGGCGTAGGTGATGCCCGGCTGCTGTGTGTTGACGAAGAGGAGCCGCCCGTCACGGGAGAACGTGGCTCCGGTGAACTCCTGGAATCCGCCGTCGAAGGCGATGCGGTTCTTGGCGAAGGCGAAGGCTTGGTTGTCGTCGTCGAGGTAGATGACGTACTGGTCGCCGTCGCCGTCTTCGCAGAGGAAGGCGCCGCCGTGTGGGCTGACGGTGATGTTGTCCGGCCCGTCGAACAACCCACCCGGCTCGAAGCGGATGTGGAGCGTGATGCGTTCCTGCCGCGGGTTGTACGTCCACACCTGCCCCTCGTGGGGGGTGCCGATGTTGCTC
>JBKOXV010000035.1:0-6910 GCA_046725105.1 bacterium
ATCGTGATGTACGCCGGAAAGATCGTCGAGCGGGCGCCGACGCGACGTCTCTTCACCGAGATGCGCATGCCCTACACCGAAGCGCTGATGCGATCCATCCCACGCCTCGAGGAGCCCAGCCACACGCCCCTCGTCGCTATCGGCGGCCGGCCGCCGGACATGACCAGGTTGCCGCCCGGCTGCCGGTTCGCCCCCCGCTGCCCGTACGCCCAGCCTCGGTGCTTCATCGAGGAGCCGCCGTTGCGCACCGACGACAGCGTCCGAGACGATCACGCCTTCGCCTGCTGGTACCCGGTCGGGACGGCAGCCGGGCGCGAGGCGTTGGCCCGCAACCAGCTCGAGGGAGCCGCCTCGTGACGGCGACCAACGGTGCCGGCGAGCCGCTGTTGCGCGTCCAGAACCTCACCGTGGAGTTCCCGGCCCCCGGCGGGCAGAAGGTGCGAGCGGTGACCGACGTCAGCTTCGACCTCTACGAGGGCGAGACCCTCGGCCTGGTCGGTGAGTCAGGGTGCGGGAAGTCCACGACGGCGCGCAGCATCATGCAGCTGCCGCGCCCGACGTCCGGCTCGGTCGTGTTCGAAGGAAAGGACCTGACCCGCTCGTCGGTAGCCGACCTTCGCCAGATGCGGCCCCGGCTGCAGATGATCTTCCAGGATCCAGTGTCGTCACTGAACCCCCGGCGCAGTGTGGCCGACATCATCGGCGAGCCCCTCGCCACGTGGCACATCGGGTCGAAGAAGGAACGGCAGGCCAAGGTGGCCGAGCTGATGGACGCCGTCGGGCTCGACTACGCCCGGGTGGGGAGGTACCGGCGGCGGGCCTTCTCCGGCGGCCAGTGCCAGCGGGTCAGCATCGCCCGCGCCCTGTCACTCGACCCGAAGCTGCTCATCTGCGACGAGGCGGTGTCGGCGCTGGACGTCTCGATCCAGGCTCAGATCCTCAACCTGCTGGAGACGACCAAGGCGAGGTACGGCCTCACGCTCATCTTCGTTGCTCACGACCTCGCCGTGGTGAAGCGGATGAGCGACCGCGTCGCGGTGATGTACCTCGGCCGGCTCTGCGAAATCGCGCCCGCCGACGAGCTCTACCGAGCGCCGATGCACCACTACACCGCCGCCCTGCTCGACGCCATCCCGCGGCCCGACCCGACGGTCTCCACCGCGCCCGACGCCGCGCTCAGCGGGGAGCCGCCTTCGGCCACCGATCCACCGAGTGGATGCCGGTTCCGCACCCGCTGCCCGCGCGCCGAGGAGCGCTGCGTCGAGGTGGTGCCGGAGCTCCGCATGGTGGCGCCGGGCCACCTCGTGGCCTGCCACTTCCCCCGGGAAGGCGCCCTGCCGACGCCCGTCGTCCGGGAGCGGGCGCCGACATCCGGAAATGGCGCCGGCTGAGCTGTCACGCACGTTGACAGGTACCAGAAGCGGGTCTACGTTACCGCTCGCGGGTCCCCCGGGGTGAACCGACCCGTGGGGGTCCGCCACGCCGAAGCCGTACAGGGGGGAGACGCGATGCTGGACGTTCGACATCGAGGGCCGGAGCGGCGTAGTCGGGCTCGGCGCCTCAGGCGGGCGGCCGCCGGCCTCGGCGCCGCCGCCCTGGTGGTAGCGGCCTGTGGCGGTGACAACAGCGGCTCGTCGTCGACCACGACGGCGGCCTCGACCGGCACCACCGCCGCCGGCGCGGCCACGACGGCCGCCACCACGACGACGGCGGCGGCACCCGCGGCCGTCAAGGGCGGATCGCTCACGGTGGGCCTCGACGCCGAGTCGGCCTGCTACATCCCGTCGTTGTGCTCGGTGTCGTTCGGCGGCGGCTCGGTGGAAGCCGCCGTGCTCGACTACATCACCGTGCCCGCCACCAACGACCAGGGCTACGACCTCTGGCTGGCCCAGTCGATCGAACCGAACGCCGACTTCACGAAGTGGACGGTGAAGTTCCCGGCCGGCATCAAGTACGGCGACGGTTCGGACTTCACCGCCGCCGACGTGAAGAAGGAGTTCGAGCAGTACATCTTGGCGCCGACGTCGACGGCCAAGGGCAACGTCCCCAACCTGGCCTCCGTCGACGCCCCGGATGCCACGACGGCCATCTTCAACCTGAAGGCGTCCGAGGCGCCTTTCCCCGCGTTGCTCACCCTGATCCCGCTCTTCAAGCCGGTGGACGGGTTGACCAAGACCTCGATCCCCATCGGGACAGGGCCGTTCAAGATGGTGACCTGGACGCCGAACGTCGAGGTCAAGATGGAACGCAACGCCTACTACTGGGGCAAGGACAAGGCCGGGACGCAACTGCCGTATCTCGACGCGCTCACGTTCAAGCCCATCACCTCGCCCGACACGCGCCTCACGTCGTTGCAGTCGGGCGACATCGGCGTCGCGCTGGTGAACGACCGCGTGACGGCGCAGCAGGCCGACGCCATCGCCGACATCAAGGCCGTGAACATCGCCACCAACTCCGGTCTCGGGCTCTTCTTCGACTGCACCACGGCACCCACGGACGACCTCCGGGTCCGCCAAGCCCTGTCCTACGCCACCGACAAGGACGCCATCCTCCAGTCGATCGGCGGTGGGGACGTGCGGAACCAGTACTGGGTGGAGTCGAGCCCGTGGTACTCGAAGGACGCCGCGGCCGCCACGCCGACCTTCGACCTCGCCAAGGCCAAGGATCTGCTCAACCAGTACATCAACGACCCCGCTCGGTCGGACAAGCAGGCGCCGGGCACGCCGCTGTCGATCGAGATCAGCTATGTCAACGGCGCCGCCGCCCAGCAGAACATCGCCCAGGTCGCCCAGCAGCAGTGGCAAGCCGCCGGCGTCCAGGTGTCGCTGAAGGCCAAGGACGTGTCGACGATGATCACCGACGCCATCAAGGGCGCCTTCCAGGTGAACTACTTCGAGTGGGCCACACCCCATCCGTACAGCCTGTTGACCCACAACTACACGCCCTGGCCGGCCAACCCGTCGAACTACACCCACTTCAACAGCGACGAGATCCAGACGATCATCGGCAAGATGGCGGTGGCCAAGACGGCCGACGAGCTCAACGGCTACACCAAGGAGGCCAACATGGTCTTCGCCCAGGGCATCCCGCTCGTGTTCCTCACGAGCACCCAGGTGAACTGGTACACCAACCCGGACGACGTCGGTTCCCTCGAGTTGCTGGCCGGCTTCCAGCTGCCGAACTGGTCCACCGCGTCAGCCGCCAAGTGACATGAAGACGGACGGCTATTCCTTCCTCAAGGTCGAGCTCGACGACGGGGTCGCCGTCGTCACCTTCAACCGTCCCGAGAACGGCAACCGGTGGGCCCGAGCCGACGAGTGGGAGCTGGCCCAGATGCTCGACGACGTTGCCTCCGACGAAGTGAGGGCCATCGTGCTCACCGGTTCGGGCGACACGTTCTGCGGTGGCGCCCATCACTCCGACGACCCGTTTGATCCCTTCGACTACTACAACCGCTCGGTCGACCTGTTCAGCCGGGTTTTGAACCTCGACACGCCGCTGGTCATCGCCCTGAACGGCGCCGCCACCGGGTCGGGTCTCACCCTCGCCATGTTCGGCGACATCGTGATCGCCGAGGAGCACATCCAGTTCAGCGATGCCCACGTGCTCGGCGGGGTGGTGACGGCCACCGGGTCGTTCCTGTGGCCGCCGTCGATCGGCCTCTTGCGGGCCAAGCGCTATCTGATGACCGGAGACGCCTTCAGCGCCGCCGACGCCGAGCGCTGGGGCCTCGTCACCGAGGTCGTGCCCCGGGGATCATCGAAGGAGCGGGCCATGGAGTTCGCCCGTCGCTTCGCCTCGATGCACCCGACCGGTGTGCGGGGAACCAAGCGGGCGCTCAACCAATGGCTGCGCGTCGCCTTCGGGCCGGTGTTCCAGCACGGCCTGTCGCTGGAGTTCATGGCCTTCCCGACGGAGCTGGTGAACTACGGCCGCGGCTGACAGCGACGCTTCCTGTCGGCCCGACGCGCCGACTTCGCGTGCGTTCGCCGATAGAAACGGCCCCTGAATGGACTTCGCCGAGACCGACGAGACCGTGCTGCTCCGGGCCACCGTCAGCGGCATTGCCCGGCGCTACGGGCACGGCTACTTCGTCGAGACGGCTCGGCGCGATCGCAAGACCGACGAGCTGTGGAACGAGCTCGCCGAGCACGGGTTCCTCGGCGTCAACCTGCCCGAGGAGTTCGGCGGCGGGGGCCGGGGAATGGCCGAGCTCGCGGTCGTCACCGAGGAGTTGGCGGCGGCCGGCTGCCCGCTGCTGCTCCTGTTGGTGTCGCCGGCCATCTGCGGGACGCTGCTCAGCACCTTCGGCACGGTCGAGCAGAAGGAGCGCTGGCTGCGGCCGCTCGCCGAGGGCCGAGGGAAGATGGCCTTTGCCATCACCGAGCCCGACGCCGGCTCGAACAGCCACCGGCTCGGCACCGTTGCTGCCGCCGCTCCCGACGGTCGCTTCACGTTGAAGGGCACCAAGCACTACATCTCCGGTGTCGACGAAGCCGACGCCATGGTCGTCGTGGCGCGGTCGGGAATGGACGAGCGAACCGGGCGGGGTCGCCTCAGCCTGTTCATCGTCGACTCGGAGGCTCCCGGCCTCGAGCGTCAACCGATGGCGGTCGAGGTCGTCATCCCCGAGAAGCAGTTCGTGCTCTTCTTCGACGACGTCGAGGTGACGCCGGACCGGCTGCTCGGCGGGGAGGGCGATGGGCTCCGGCTGCTCTTCCACGGCCTGAACCCGGAGCGCATCCTCGGAGCCGCCCTGCTGAACGGGATCGGTCGCTACGCCCTCGATCGCGCCGCCGCCTACGCCAACGAGCGGTCGGTGTGGGGTGTCCCGATCGGGGCCCACCAGGGCCTGGCCCATCCCCTGGCCAAGAGCAAGGTGGAGGTGGAGCTGGCCCGGCTCATGACGGCCAAGGCGGCCTGGCGGTTCGATCAGGGCGAGGACGCCGGCGAGGCGTCGAACATGGCCAAGTACGCCGCCGCCGAAGCGGCGCTCGGCGCGCTGGACCAGGCCATCCAGACCCACGGCGGCAACGGCATGGCGACGGAGTACGGCCTGGCGACGATGTGGGGGCTGGCCCGGCTGCTGCGCATCGCCCCGGTCAGCCGCGAGATGATCCTCAATTTCGTCGCCCAGCACAGCCTCGGCTTGCCGCGCTCGTACTGATCACAGCCGGGTACCGCGGACGGTACTGAAAGCGCGCTATGCTCTTTCGTCTTTCTCGGCGTGCGGCCGACGCTCGCCCCGGACGGGGAGCTCCAGTGACGAACTCGCCGACGTCATCGCCAACGGCAGTGGAGGACCGTCCGCCCCGCTACGACGGGCGGCCGCGCTGGTCGCCGCGCCAGAACGAGATCTTCGACCAGCTGCAGGCCATCTTCCTGGCCGAGGGCTTCCGGCATCTCACCATCGCCGACTTCGTGGAGCGGCTCCACTGTTCGCGACGGACGCTCTACAGCCTGGCGCCGAGCCGTGAAGAGCTGGTGCTGGCGGTGGTCGATCGGCTGTTCCGTCACATGGGCATCGAGGCTCGGGCCCGTCTCGAGGCCCACTCCGATCCGGCCGAAGCGCTGGATGAGTACATCAAGACCTTCACCACCACGCTCCAGGGTGCCAGCCGCGCGTTCACGGAGGACCTCGAGGCGTACGTCCCGACCAGGCACGTCTACGACCGCCACGTGCGGATCGCTCTCGACTTGTTGCGCACCGTGATCGAGCGGGGCGTGGCCGAACGGCGCTTCGCGCCGTTCTCGCCCGCCATCGTGGTCGAGGTGCTCGACGCCGGCGTGCAACGTCTCCGGCGGCCCGACGTGCTGGTCCGCACGGGCATGTCGATGAGTGAGGGCGTGGCCGAGCTGAGCGAGCTGCTGCGCCACGGACTGGTCGTCGATCGACATCGGTGAGCGGGGTCACCGGTTGTACGGAACTGTCGGGGAGACTATTGTTCGGTTTGCGGTACCGGTAATCCAGGCTGGCGCCGCGTGGGGTCTGTAGAGCTGGGAAAGGTGGTGGGGGATGACCGACACCCTCCTCGTCGACGACCTCAAGGTCATCGACACCGACACGCACGTCAGCGAGCCGCCGGACCTGTGGACGTCCCGGGTGCCGGCCAAGTGGCGTGATGAAGTCCCGCACGTCGAGCTGAACCCGGCGACGGGCTACGAGCACTGGCGCATCGGCGACTCGTGGTTGATGGGAACCGGCTTTTACGCCGTGGCCGGCTGGAAGGACTTCCCGCCCAACGGCCCGCGGCAACTGCAGGACGAGGGCGTCGACCAGGGATCATGGGATCCGAAGGAACGCTTGCGGCGGATGGACGAGTACGGCATCTACGGACAGGTGCTCTACCCGAACCTGATCGGGTTCGAGTCGCCGCTCTTCATGCGCCTCGGCCCCGAGGTCTCGCTCGCCTGCGTCACGGCGTACAACGACTTCCTCGTCGACTTCGCCAGCGCCGATCCGAAGCGGTTCATCCCCATCGCCATGGTGCCGTTCTGGGACCAGGACGCCGCCGTGGCCGAGATGACCCGGGCTCGGGAGATCGGCCACCGCGGCATCCTGTTCGCCAACAAGTACGAGATGGTCGACCTGCCGGCGTTCACCGATCCGCACTGGGACCGGATCTACGCCGCCGCCCAGGACCTCGACATGTCGGTGAACTTCCACGTGGGGTTCTCGTCGAGCACCAACGGCGCCGCCACGGCCATGACGCAGCTGCTCGCCAACTTCGAGCCGAAAGCGGCGGCGCGCGGCACCAGCCTCGGACTGATGTCGAATGCCGATTCGATCGCCGCCATCGTGACGAGTGGGTTGTGTGATCGGTTCCCGCGGTTGAAGTTCGTGTCGGTGGAGAGCGGGTTCGGGTACATCACGTATCTGCTCGAGTCGTTGGACTGGCATTGGCAGGGC
>JBKOXV010000196.1:0-9390 GCA_046725105.1 bacterium
TTCTTCACGCGCGTCCAGCGGGTGACGGCGGCGGTGCAGGCGGCCATGGGCGCCGACGGGTCCTTCGTCGCGATGAACAACGTCGTCAGCCAGAGCGTCGCCCACGCCCACGTGCACGTGGTGCCGCGCCGGCGCAAGGACGGCCTGCGGGGCTTCTTCTGGCCGCGGCTGCGGTACCACGACGACACCGAGATGACCGAGATCGCCGCCCGCATCGCCGCCCATCTCCCGCCTGAAGAGGCGGAGGACAGCGACGGAGACAGTTAGACGACGATGCGCATGACGAGGCCACGGCGGTCGGTCTCGTCGCCGGAGAGGCACACCGAGGTTCCTGCCTCGTGCCGCATCGCCGTCCACAGCAGCGCGTAGGCATCGAGGACGTCGTCGGGTCGAGCGCCCGCCAGGCGGAGCTCGATCGGGCCGAACTCGGCCTCGAGCGCGACGAGGCGGGCCTGGCGGCCTTCGAGTGTGCGCTTGGGTGGGAGCACCGCGCCGGTGAGGGCGCGGAACGAGCATTCGGGACTCGCTTCGACGAACCGGTGTTGATTCGTCCCGTCGATCACAGCATCGAGCTCGCGCAGCTTGTCGAAGAGGTTGAACGTCTGGCGCGTGAGCCCGCAGCCGTAGGTCGTCTTGGCGGCGGCGTTGGCGTCGGCGTAGGACTTGTACGCGAGCAGTGGTCGCGGCGGCGCCGGAAAAATGCATGCGCCGCGCGGCCGGATGTAGGCGCGGGCCGCTCGATCGGCGGCACGACCCCAGGCGTCGGGGAGCCCGATCGGCATGTCGACGGCCACCAGATCGAAATTGGCGACGGCAATCGTTGCGAACGATCGCGAGACGCTGGCGCCGCGATCCGTGGCCACGACCCAACCGCCGCGAGAACCGTCGACACCGGCGAGCCGCGCTGTCACGGGCAGAGGCCGAACAGCTCGAGACACGGCTCGAGACCGTCGATCTCGATGTCGTCGCGACGGATTCGCTCCCATTGCGCTCGCGACATACGGAACAGGATCTGGCGCGCCGGCGCGCCCCGGCGCACGAGGCGACGGGTTCCCTCTTCTTCGTAGCCGAGCTTCCGGGTGACGGCGATCGATGCCGGGTTGTCGTCGAAGGCGGCCGAATGGGCGTACTCGGCGCCGAGACCGGCGAAGGCAAGGTGCAAGATGGCCACCCGCATCTCGGTTCCGATGCCTTTTCCCTGGTGAGAGGCCCCGAGCCACGATCCCGTGGTCACGGCCCGCAACGTCGGGAAGTCGGTCCCGTCGGCCGCTTGCACGCCCACGACGGCGCCGTCGACGACGACGGCCATCGGTAGCGCCCATCGCTCGGCCGTCCACGAGGCGCGCGTCCGCCACATGTACTGGAGCGCCTCGCGTTGCTGGCGTGGCGGGGCTACGTCCGTCCACGGCACTTGGAACGGCATGACGGCAGGGTCGTGTACCCCACGGGCGCCGAGCTCCGCTAGTGCGGCGCTATCGGCGTCGTCGGGATAGCGCAACTGCAGTTGCGGCGTCGTGACGCGGAGCCCGAACAAGGGCCAATACGTCGACAACATGCCTCCAGTCTCGCCGAACTGGGACGACGCGGAGGACCGAATTATCCGGGCGAGAAGAAGTTGCAGATGCAACGAGGGCGCCCATGCCCGAACACTGGTGCTTGACGTTGGTGGCAAGAAGCGTTCTCATGTGTGTCGGACCTTGCGTGGGCAAGACAGAAAGAAGCATTGACGACATGACGAAGGCTGAGTTGCTCGAAGCGGTGGCGAAGCGTGCGGGCGTCACGAAGACCGACGCCGACCGGGTCCTGGACGCGTTCTTCACCGAAGTGAAGAGCACCGCTAAGAACGGCGACAAGGTGACGTGGCCGGGCTTCGGCTCGTTCGCGACACGCAGGCTTGCCGCTCGGACGGTGGCCAACCCGCAGGACCGCACCAAGCAGGTGCAGGTACCGGCGTCAGTGGCCTTGAAGTTCACCGCCAGCTCGACACTCAAGGCGGACCTCAATCCCACCCGTTAGAACCCCCGAAGGGAGAACAGTGGCAGCAACCAAGAAGGCGGCGGCGAAGAAGACCACCGCCAAGAAGGCTCCGGCGAAGAAGACCACGGCGCGCAAGACCACGGCCAAGAAGTCTCCGGCGAAGAAGACGACCGCCAGGAAGACGACTACGGCCAAGAAGGGCACCGCCCGGAAGACCACGGCGAAGAAGGCTCCGGCGAAGAAGACCACGGCCCGCAAGACCACGGCCAAGAAGACCACGGCTGCTCGCAAGACGACGGCCGCTCGCAAGACCACGACCGCTCGCAAGGCTCCGGCCAAGAGGACCTCGACGCGGGTCGTCAAGAAACAAACCTCCGCGCACGCGCGAGGTCCAGGCGGGGAGCCCGAGGGCTCCCCGCTTTCGCGTACCGCCACCGGTTGGCCATGCTGGGCGGGTGGATGCCATCACTGCCGACCTGGCTGCCGAGCACGAGTCGTTGGATGCCATCGTGTCGGAGCGACCCGACGCCGACTGGGAGATCCCGACGCCGGCGCCCGGCTGGGCCGTGCGCGACCAGATCGCCCATCTCTGGTACTTCGACGGCACGGCCGTTCTGGCCGCCACCGATCCGGACGCCTTCACCCGCACGACCGAGGCGCTGCTGGCCGCCGGTCCCGACGCCGCGCTCGAACCCGGCCGCCGACTGACGCCCGGCGAGCTCCTGGCGGCGTGGCGGAAGGGACGGGCCGGGCTGCTCGAGGTCCTGGCCCGGCTCGATCCGAGCGCTCGCATCCGGTGGTACGGGCCGCCCATGGCGGCCCGGTCCTTCGCCAGCGCCCGGCTCATGGAGACGTGGGCCCACGGCCAGGACGTCGTCGACGCCCTCGGCGTCACCCGGCCGCCGACCGATCGACTGCGCCACGTGGCGCACATCGGCGTGCGGGCCCGGCCGTTCTCGTACGTCGTGCGCGGCCGGCCCGTCCCCGATGGCGACATTCACGTCGCGCTTGACCCGCCGGGTGGCGGCGACCGGTGGACGTGGGGCGACCCGTCGTCACCCGACCGTGTCGGCGGGCCCGCCCTCGACTTCTGCCTCGTCGTCACCCAGCGCCGCCACCCCGCCGACACCGCCCTCGTCGTCGAGGGCCCGCTCGCGGCGGACTGGATCGCCATCGCCCAGGCCTTCGCCGGCCCGCCGGGCGAGGGCCGCCGCCCCGGCCAGTTCACGTAGCGCGCTCATCTCGCCGGTCCCGACCGATTCTGACGACGATTGGGGCGCAAAACGCGCCCGCAGCCTCGTCAGAATCCTTCAGAGGTCACGGATCGCGGCGAAGAGCTCGGCGGCGGGGACGCCGGCGCGGGCGCCGTTCTCGGCCAGGCGGGTGCGGACCCGGCGGCGGAACGCGTCGAGGCCGGCGTCGTCGACGGCGCCCATCGTCGACTCGAACTGGCTGGCGTGGGCCTCGAGGGCGGCCAGCTTGGCCTCGAGCGACGCCGTGACGTCCTCGGCGTGGTCGGGTTCGTCGGCCTCCCACAGCAGCAGCGTCGACGGCCGGTGCGGCGGCAGTCCCTGCTCCGGGAAGAAGTGCGGATCGCGCGCCGCCACCACGCCGTCGCACACGAGGAAGCCGGCGGCCCGGTGGTCGGGGTGTAGCCGGTAGCGCTTCCACGGATCGTGACCGAGCACGACGTCGGGCCGGACGCGCCGGATGACCTCGGCCACGGCACCTCGCAGCGCCAACGTCACCTCCAGCTCGCCGTCGACCTCACCGAGGAACATGACGGTGCCGCTGGCGCCGAGAGCCTTGGCGGCGGCGCGCTGCTCGGCCTGCCGGGTGAGCACGAGGGCGCCCGTGTCGGCGTCGGGATCCCATGTGCCCTTGGAGCCGTCGGTGCACACGAGATGGTGAACGACGCACCCCGCCGCCGCCCACTTCGCCAACGTGCCCCCGCCGCCGAACTCGACGTCGTCGGGATGGGCGCCCACCGCCAACGCGACCCGGGGCGTCGGCAGGTCGCGCGTCAGTGCGCTGCCGGTCACGGCGCCGGGCTGACCCGGCTCGTTCGCAGCGATGGGAGCACCTCCTCGAGGGCGGGATGAGCGAGATCGTCGGGGATGTCAACGTCCCAGCCGAGGCGAGGCTCGCGCACGACACGGACGCCGAGCCCGAGACGGCGTCCTTCGGCGGCGTGGCGCCGGAACGACCCCGGCCCGTAGGCGAACTCGAAGCCGGCGTCGGAAGGGACGCACGCCACGTTGGTGCCGTCGTCGCGCCGATCGGGCACGAGCGTAACCCCGGGCAGGTAGGCGGCCCAGGCCAGGTGCACGGCGAGCGGGAGGTCGCTGTGGGCCACGATCACACGCGCCACGCCGTCGCGCGCCAGCGTCTCGACGCCGTCGGCGACGGCTCCGTTCAGGCCCAGCCCCGGCCGCCACAGCACCGATGCGCCAGCCGCCTCGGCCCACGCCGCCACCTCGCTGTCGTCGCACACGACGTACACGGGCAACGAGTCGGCCGCGGCCAGCACGTTCGATGCCATCGACCGGGCCAAGGCGGCGCGCTCCGACGGAGCGAGGGCGCCGGCCAGCCGCACCTTGGCCTGCCGGAAGTCCTTCACGGGCACCAGGACGGCCACGTCCACGCGGGCATCCTACGGATGCTCAGTACCCTTGGCGCATGCCGATCCGGGTGGCGGTGGTGGGCGCAGGGTCGTGGGGCACCACCGTGGCGGCGCTGGCCGCCGTCAACACGCCGACCGTGCTGTGGGCCCGCCGGGCCGAGCTGGCGAAGGCCATCAACACCGAACATCGCAACGACGACTACCTCACCGAGTTCGAGCTGCCACCCGAGCTCCACGCCACCGCCGACATCGAAGAGGCGGTGGCGCCGGCCGATGTGGTCGTGATGGGTGTGCCGTCGCACGGCTTCCGCGCCGTGCTCGAGACCACCGCACCCCACGTGCGGCCGTGGGTGCCGGTAGTGAGCCTGGCGAAAGGCCTGGAGGCTTCCACGCTCAAGCGCATGACGGAGGTCGTGCAGGACGTGCTCCCGGGCCATCCCGTCGCCGTGCTGACTGGTCCGAACCTGGCCAAGGAGATCCTCGCCGGGCAACCGGCCGCCAGCGTCGTGGCCATCGACGACCTCACGATCGCCACCGAGCTCCAACGGATCTTCTCGACGCCGCAGCTGCGGATCTACACGAACCCGGACCTCGTCGGCTGCGAAGTGTCGGGTGTCGTGAAGAACGTCATCGCCATCGCCTCGGGCATGGCCGAAGGCATGGGCTTCGGCGACAACACCCGCGCCACTCTCATCACGCGGGGCCTGGCCGAGATCGGCCGCCTCGGTATGTACCTGGGCGGCGACCCGCTCACCTTCGCCGGGCTGGCGGGCATGGGCGACCTCATCGCGACGTGTTCGTCGAGGCAGAGCCGCAACCACATGGTCGGCTACGAGCTCGGCCGGGGCCGCTCCATCGACGAGATCGTCGGCACGATGAACATGGTGGCCGAGGGCGTGAAGTCGAGCCCGTCGGTGCTGGAGCTGGCCACGCCGGCGGGGGTCGAGATGCCGGTCTGCGAGGGCGTCGTCCGCGTGTGCCACCAGGGCTGGACGGCTCAGCAGGCCTTGCTGTCGCTGATGCAGCGCGACCTGAAAGCGGAGATCGCCGGCACCCGACGATGAACGGCACCGTCATCGGCACGCTCGGATCGCCGTGGCGCGCCACGGTGACCGAGGCCGGTGCGGTGATTCCAGCGAATGGCGAGGCCCCGCTCGAGTGGTGGATCGCCGCCGACGACCGCTGGCACGCACCGGCGGCCGAGCCGAGCCGCCGCCAGAGCCGCCTCCGCGGCACGCCCGTCGTCGAGACCGTGCTCTCCGTGCCGGGCGGCGACCTCGCGCACCGCGCCTACGCCGTGCCGCTCGGCGCCGGCGCCCGTGCCGTCATCGAGCTCGAGAACCGCTCGCCCCTGCCGGTGGCCGTCGCCGTGTCGCGGCCCGACGTGGCTACGGGTCGGCCCCTGGCTCCGATGGCACCGGGTGCGCCCGCCACCGCCCTCGCCGCCGTGCCGCTCGGCCATCGATCGACGGTGCGGATGGTGATCGGCTCGGGACTCTCCCCGACGACGGTGCCGTCGGCCGAGGCCGTGGCGCGGGGCTGGGTGGCGCAGACCGAGACCGGCGCCCGGTATGCCGTCCCCGACGAGTCGCTGATGCGACGGGTCGTCGCCGCCCGCTGCGACATCTTGCTCAGCGTGCCCGGCTCCGACGATCGGGTCGGCCGGCTGCTCGCCGTCGCCGAACGGATCCGCCTGGGCGAACCGGCCGGGCCGTGGGTCCCCGACGTGGCCGACGACGCCGTCGCCGTGGCCCGCGCCGCCGACCCGTCCGGCGCCGCCTGGGACGACATCGCCGCGCTCGACGCCGCCGCTGATGTCCTGCGCCGTGCCGGCGAACGCCGTGGCGTCGCCGACGTCGAGGCCATCCGGGCCCGCCTCGAAGCTGGGCGGCCGGCGCCGGACGATCCGCCGCTGGGCATCCGCGTGGTGGCGTGGCTGGCGCGCCGTCTCGTGCACCCGACGCCCGCCGGCGCCGACCTCCTCGCCGGATTCGACCCGGCGTGGGCCGGCCGGGGCCTCGAGGTCTACGCCGCGCCGGCGGGCGCGGCCGTCGTCGGTTTCGCCGTCCGGTGGCACGGTCAGCGTCCGGCCCTGCTGTGGGACACCAGCGCGCCGATGCACCTGACGTGTTCGGGGCTCGATCCGGCGTGGTCGACCCATGAGGCTCGCGGCGAAGCGCTGCTGGCGCCGTTCAGTCGGTGAGGGCCACCGTGGCCAGCGCCCACGGCGCCAGCTCGAAGGCGCCGTCGACCGGTTGGCGGGCCCGGCCGCGCAGGTCGACGAGCCAGCCCCGGCGGCGGCCCAGGTCGACGGTGACGGCGTCGGGCCGGGGGTTGAACACGCGGACTTCGAGGTGGCCGCCATCGCCCCGGCGCAGGCTCGAAACCTCGGCACCGGTGATGGCGAGCGCCAGGCCGAACGCGGCCGTGCCGCCCGTCCCTTCGGCCACGAGGAGCGGCACGAAGGCGTCGTCGGCGAGGGCAAAGGGGTCGATGGCGCCGACCGCGACCGCCAAGCAGACGGTGTGGCGGCCGAGCACCTGCGAGCCCTCGAGCGGGATCTCGGGCCCGGCCGGCAGCGGACGGGTCAACATGGGCCCGCGCGACAGCATGCCCGTCGCTCGCAGCAGCGTGAGGGCCAGGGTGCGGGCCCCGTCGCCGTCGATGTCGACCAGCTCGTACTCGAGCAACCGGTCGAACGCGATGGTGAGCGGGCCGGCCTGGACGAACCGCCCCGCCGGATAGGTAGCCAGCGCCGGCTCGGTGGGGCCGCCCTCGGCCGTGAGGCCGCGAGCGACAATGCCGAAGGCGGTGTCGGCACGTGATTCCCGCACCGGCGCCGGCAGCGGGAACCACGCCCGCAGCCGGTGATCGCGACACTGGTTGTCGAACTCGACGGCGACGCGCACGAACCGCGCGCCGGCGTCGAGCGTCAGCATGGTGCTGACGACGGTCTCGCGCCGAGCCGAGTGGCGGCGGGCCGGCGTGGACGACGCCGGCCACCGGTAGATGGCGTCGATCCGAAGTGCGGCTCGCACCGGGCCGGGCTCGACCATCGTGACGGCGACGTGGTCGGGGCGGTCGACGACGGTGTCGTCGAGAGGTGGGCACCAGTTGTACGTGTCGCCGGCGTCGCCGCCGTCCACGAGCCGCCCCAGGCCGCCGGCGCCGTCCAGACCGAAGGTGCCGTCGGCGGGATCGACGGTGACCGTGACGAGGCCGTTGGACAGGCTGAGACCGTCGGAGCGCACGCCCACTGCAGCAGCAGTGGTCGGCGACCACCGCCGCCGCCCGAACCCCGGGACGGCGTCGACGGGCGCCAGCACACGGACGGCGGGTCGGCGGCGGCGCAGCACCCGCACCGGGGCGTCGGCCGCCGTGGCGGCCCACTGGGCGAGAACGTCGTCGTCTCCGGCCGGCACGGGTCCGGGCCGCAGCACCACGTCGAGTCCGCCATCGCCCGGACGGACCTCGTAGCCACCGTCGTGCCAGGCCGAGACTTCGTGCACGATGGTGGGCGCGTCGCCCGCCGCCACGTCCCACAACAGCTCCTCGCCCGGCCGGCGTTCGACCAGTTGCGTGCCCGGCGGTGCTTCGTCGCCGGCGACGGTGAGGGTGACGACGCCGCTTCTCGGGCGGGCCGACGGGTTCACGACGACCGGACCGTCGCCGCCGATGGTGCGCAGCACCCGATCGACGAGCGCCTCGGCGATCTGGGTCGCCTCGCCGTAGCGGTGGAGCACGGCGTTGCCCACGTCGTCGACGCTGCAGGCGCACACCGAGTCGTGGGCGGCGTTTCGGATGACCGAGAGCCAGGCGGAGTCGAGCTCGGCGGCCGGCCACCGATCGGGCGGCAGGAACAGCGCGCACAGCGGCTCGGCGAGCTTCTCGAGCGCGCGCTCGGCGCGGGCGGCGGCGAGGCGGACGTCGATCCGGTTCGACGCCACGCCCATCAGTACGTTGGCGTGGGCGCCGGAGCGCAGCTCGCCCTGCCACTCCGGCCGTCCGGCCGGCGTCGCGCCAGCGAGATGTTCGGGCAGGGAGCCGATGCGCAAGACATAGTCGCTGTCGGCGATCTGGTTGGCCTCGGCGACGATCCGGCCGAGACCCGGCTGCGGAACGGTGTGATCGCTGCCGTTCATCCAGAGGATGGGGTCGTCGGCCAAGACGTCGGCGTGCTCGTGCTCCCACTGCCGAATACGTTCGAGGAGGGCCTCGGCGTCGTCGGGACAGCCGGCACCGTTGCCGTAGCCGCTCGGCAGGTACTCAGCGCGCACAGATGACCCGTCGGGAGCGGACCACCGGAAGGCGGTGCGGGTGATGGCGCTCGGTACTCCTCGCCAGACGACGGCGTGGTCGAAGCCGAAATGGGTGAGGATCTGCGGCATCTGAGCGACGTGACCGAACATGTCGGGCAGGTATCCGATCTCCATCGCCCCGCCGAACGCCGCCGCCCGGGCCAGGCCGAGCTGGAGGTTGCGTACGAGGGTCTCGCCCGAGACGAGGAACTCGTCGGGCAGCGTGTACCAGGGCCCGATCAACAGCCGGCCGGCCGTCACCGAGCGGCGGATCACCTCCGCGTCGCCGGGACGAAGGGCGCAGTGGTCGTCGACCACGGCCATCTGCCCGTCCAGCAGGAAGTGGACGTAGCCCGGATCGGCTTCGAGGCGGGGCAGGAGGACGTCGAGCAGCTCGACCAGGCGCAGGTGGAAGCGTTCGTAGGGCAGGTACCACTCCCTGTCCCAGTGGGTGTGGGGGACGATGTGGACCTGTCTGGGTGCCTTCTGACC
>JBKOXV010000045.1:0-10851 GCA_046725105.1 bacterium
CTGCTGACGTACACCGGGCCGGCACCGGACCCGGGCGTCGACTCGAACTTCCTCCAGGTGCGCGACGACACCGTCGAGCAGGTCCAGCCAGAAGCGGCCGGCATCGCCTGTTTCGTCAACACCAAGGCCCGCACCGCGGTCTTCGGCTACTCGCAGGGTGACGGCGTCGGCCTGCACGGATTCAGCGAGCAGGGCTTCGGCGTCATCGCCTTCTGCCGCGATGGCGTCGGCGGCAATTTCCAAGGCGGCCGGGCCAATGTGAACCTGCCGCCCTTCGGCGACCCGCCCCCCCTGCGCACCGACGCCCATCTCCAGGGCGAGCTCGTCGACGACCGCAGCGGCGACCTGTGGCTGTGCGTCCAGAGCGGGTCCCCAGGGGTGTGGCGGAAGCTGGCCGGCGGGGCGACCGCCGGACAGCTCCACCTGCTCGCGGCGCCGGTGCGCGTGTACGACTCGCGTCCCGGCGACGGGCCGCTCGCCACCGGAGCGCAGCGGACCGTCAGCCTGGCCACCCCTGACGCCCCGCTCCAACCGACCGGCGGGCTGATCAGCCTCACCATCACCGACACGGTCGGCCTCGGGTTCCTGGCCGTGTTCGCCCAGGGCGCGCCCTACCTCGGCAACTCCAACATCAACTGGTACGCCGACAACCAGATCGTGGCGGTCACGACGGTGACGGCGGTCGACGCCACCCAGCGGATCACGGTGCTGGCCGGCGGCCCGGCCGGTTTCTCGACGCAGTTCGTCGTCGACGTCATCGGCTACTACGGCTGATCACGCGTAGGCGGCCACGAGCTCCGTGCCGATGCGGGCCAGGTGGTCGCGTATTTCGGGCGGGCCCACCACGTCGATGCGGTGCCCCCAGCCGGCGAGGCGCTCGGCGATGTACGCCGGGTGGGGGCCGCCGAGCTCGACCTCGACCCGTCCGTCGGGAAGCGACTCCCGGACGACGAGGTCGGTGCCGAACTGCGCTCCAAGCCAGTGGACGGTCTCGGGGGCGACTCGGATCGTGGCCCGCACCGAGCGCCGGTGCTCCTCCACCGTCGCCACCACGGATTCCCACGCCTCGGCCAGCTCGAAGCCCTCGGGTCGGACGACTGGTTCGGTGGTGCGCTCGACCGACTTGATGCGGCCGAGCCGGAACGTCCGGAGCCCGGCGTCGGTGCCGGCCACCAGATACCACGTCGAACCCTTGGCCACGAGCCCGAGGGGGTGCACGGTGCGCTCGGTCTCGGCCCGGCGCCGGTCGGTGTAGCCGAGGAGGACCTGCACGCCGTCGATGACGGCCTGCTGCAGCTCCTCGAGGTGGCGCGGCGGTGGTGGGGCGGCGGTGCCCCAGTGGGCGGCGTCGAGCACGATCGCCGACGCCGCCGCCTCGGCATCGGCGCGGAACGTCTCGGGGAGCGCCTTCACGAGCTTGCGCAGCGCGGCTCGGGCGGCCGGGGTCACCGCCGCCGACGGCCCGGCCACGAGGAACAGGGTGCGGGCTTCGGCCGCCGTGAGCCCGCTGAGGTCGGTGCGGGCGCCGCCGATGAGCTGCCAACCGCCCCCCTTACCCGGCTGCGAGTACACGGGGATGCCTGCCATCGCCAGGGCTTCCAGGTCGCGCCGGGCCGTCTTCACCGAGATCTCCAGCTCGTCGGCCAGCTCGCTCGCCGTCACCCGGCCGCGGGCTTGCAGGACGAGGAGCGTGGCCACCAATCGATCGGCTCGCATGCATCCAGTTTTGCACTTGAACTGGTCAGCAGATGACCACTTATGGCCCGCAGCCTGGACCCATGAGCGAGAACCACACCATCGAGGCCCACGGTCTCGTGAAGCGCTACGGCGAGTTGGCCGCCCTCGACGGGCTCGACCTTGTCGCCCCGTCGGGCCAGGTCACGGCCCTGCTCGGCCCGAACGGCGCCGGCAAGACGACGTTCGTCAGCGCCGTAGCCACCCTGCTGCAGCCTGACGCCGGCCGCCTGCTGGTCACGGGCGTCGATGCCGGCCGGCACCCCGAACGGGTCCGCCAGGTGATCGGCCTGGCCGGGCAGCACGCCGCCGTCGAGCCCAGCCTCACCGGGCGGGAGAACCTCGTGATGGTGGCCCGGCTGTTCGGCCACGACCGCCGGGCGGCGCAGCGGGCGGCCGCCTCGGTGCTGGACCAGCTCGGTCTCACCGACGCCGCCGACCGGCTCGTGCGGGGCTACTCCGGCGGTATGCGGCGCCGGTTGGACCTCGGCGCCAGCCTCGTCGGGACGCCCCGGGTGTTGCTGCTCGACGAGCCGACGACCGGGCTCGATCCGCGCAGTCGCATCGAGTTGTGGGACGCCATCCGGGCCCTCGTGCGGTCTGGCACCGACGTGCTGATGACCACGCAGTACCTCGAGGAAGCCGACCAGCTCGCCGACCACGTCGTGATCGTCGACCACGGGCAGGCCATCGCCACCGGCACACCGGCCGAGCTCAAGGCCCGCGCCGGTTTGGACATGGTGGAGATACGGGTCCGTTCCGGCGCCGACCTCGGGACGGCCGCGTCGCTGCTGGCTCCGCTCGGCACCGAGGCGCCGCGTCTCGACACGCCGGCCAGGCGAGTGGCCGTACCCGTCGTCAACGGCACGGACCGGCTCGCCGACGCCGTGCGCCTCCTAGCCGACCACGACGTCGCCCTCGACGACATCGGGCTGCGCCGCCCGACCCTCGACGAAGTGTTCCTCACCCTCACCGGCCGTCCCGCTGACGACGAACCCGTCGCGGCCTGAACCGCCACCAAGGAGCTCACCATGAACGCCGTCACCACCGTCATCGCCATCGAGCCGACCGGCGTCGCCATCGAGACGCCTCACAGCGGCGCCACGGCCGCGGCCACCGCCGCCACCGTGGCCGGCCGCACGTTGCGGAAGTTCGTCCGCACGCCTCAGCTCATCGTCGTGGGCGCGCTCACGTCGGCCATGTTCCTGTTGATCTTCCGCTACGTGTTCGGCGGCGCTATCAACACCGGCTCGGTCTCGTACGTCGACTTCCTCATCCCCGGACTGGCGGCCGCCGGCGCGCTGTTCTCGGGCATGGGCGGTGCAGTCGGCGTCGCCGAGGACATCGAGAGCGGCCTGTTCGATCGGCTCCGTTCCCTTCCGGTCCCTCGCTCGGCCGTTCTGCTCGGCCGATCTCTAGCCGACACCGCCCTGGTCGGCTGGGCCACGGTGATCACCGTGACCCTCGGCTTCGCGACCGGCTTCCGTCTGCAGGGCGGCGTCCCGGCGGCGCTGCTCGCCTTCGTACTGTGCCTCGTCTACGGAGCGGCGTTCACATGGCCGTTCATCTACATGGGCTTGGTGTCGGGCACAGCTCAGGCCGCCCAGGGCATGTCGTTCCTCGCCTTCCCGTTCGTGTTCGTGTCCAGCGCCTATGTGCCCGTCGACTCGATGCCGGGATGGCTGCAGCCCGTCGCCGAGCACCAGCCGCTGACGGCGATGGTGGGGTCGGTGCGGGCGCTGGCCCTGGGCGACGACGCCCAGGCCGTCCTCGGCCACAGCGCCACGTGGTTCACCGTACGGGCCCTGCTGTGGTCCGTGGCGATCGTGGCCGTCTTCGCGCCGCTCGCCACCCGCAAGTTCGCTCGCCGCTGACCCCGTCGCCTCTCGCCTCCTTCTCGGTCGATGTGACGGTTTTCCACCTCTACGGTGGATTTCCGTCACATGGGCGGTGGGTCACTCGTCTACGAGACCGTCCAGGTCTCGACGTTCCACGTGAGGCCCTGGTAGGTGGGGTTGGGACGAACGCCGTCGACGTTCTCGGCCCAGGCGACGCCCGGGAACTGGTAGCCCCGCCTCGCCGGCGACCACGTCGTCTTCGCTCGGACTTTCCCGTCGGGATCGGGACTGTCACGAACGTCCCGTCGCACCTGCGCCGGCCGAACCCGGACCGCCCCGTCGGCGACTGGTTGAACACCGCCGGCTACGCACCGGTGTCGGCAGCACCTGTCGCCTGGCCCATCACGCCGCCGCCGCCCCGTTGGCGCTCGATGCCCGTAATAATCGAGACGTGGCCGCCGAGCCGCGGATGGTCTTCCTGGGATTCGGCAAGTTCGTCCGCTCCGACAAGATCTACGCCCTCGAGCCGCTCCGGGGCGAGGAGCGCGGCGGTGGCCGCCGCACGCACGTCTGGGTGGAGGGCATCGGCGATCCGATCGTGGCGTCACGCACCGAGCGCACCATCCTCCATGACATGGGCCAGGACGCCGCCGCCCAGGCGCCCATCGTCGACGACGCCGTCGACCTGGCTCAACGACTCGTGGCCGCCGCCGACGCCGGCCGGGTCGACCTCGGCGACCTCGGTCGACGAGCCCGTCGGCTCCTCGCCGCCACGACCGGCACCGCCCGGGACACCGACTGATCGCCGATGCAGGGCACCCTCTACATCACCGGTGACGCCGAGGCCGATCGGCTCCTCAACACTGACCCGTTCGCCCTCCTCGTGGGGATGCTGCTCGATCAACAGGTGCCGATGGAGTGGGCGTTCCGCGGGCCGGCGAGCCTGCAGAAGCGGCTGGGCCACCTCGACGCCACCCGCCTCGCCGCCCTGGCCCCGGACGACGTCGTGGCCGTCTTCAGGCAGAAGCCGGCACTGCACCGGTATCCGGCGGTGATGGGACGGCGAGTCCACGCTCTTGCCGCCTACGTGACAAAGCACTACTACGGCGACGCCAGCTGCATTTGGACCGGCGTGCAGACGGGCGACGCGCTGCTGGCGCGGCTGAAGGCTCTCCCCGGCTTCGGCGACGAGAAGGCCAAGATCTTCGTAGCGCTACTAGCCCAGCGAATGGGCATCGCACCGGCGGGCTGGGCCGAGGCGGCGGCACCCTTCGGCGACGGCACGCCGAGGTCGGCGGCCGACAGCACCGACCCCGAGTCCCTCGCCCGGGTCCGCCAGTGGAAGCAGGCCCAGAAGGCGGCTCGGAAGGACAAACAGGATCGACCACTCAAGGTCCGGTGACACCGGCCGGGGCGGGCCTGCCAGACTGGCAGCTTCCCCAATCCAGGAGGTCCCGCCAATGAGTGAAGGGAAGTGCCTGTTCGACAAGGTCAAGGACATTGCCGGCGACGCGTTGGAAAAGAGCAAGGACGTGGCTAGTGACGTGATCGAGAAGGGCAAGGACGTCGCTGGTGAGGTGAAGGGCAAGGTCACCGACCTGTTCGACAAGGGTAAGGGCGACGCCGGAGAGGCGGTCGACACGGGCACCGAGGCCGTCAAGGACGCCACCGACGACGTGAAGAGCGACGTCAAGGACGCCGCCGACGACGTCAAGGACAAGCTCGACTAGCCGACAGGAAGCGTTCCTGTCGGGGGTACGCGCCGGTTTTCGCCGCTTTCGCCGACAAGCAGCGAGGGTGGAGGCGCTTTCGAGCGCCGGCGACGGGCGTCGGCCGCCAGCCACGCCACCAGGCCGGCGATGGTGACCGCTTGGAGCAGCTCAGCCAGCTGCTGGGTGCGCGGGCCCCCGCGTGACGCCTCCCACAGCGAGAGCGGATCGCGCCGCCACGCCGCATCGAGCCCGCACCCGTAGAAGTAGTCGGGCGTCGTCTCCGCCGGTGCTTTGAGGACCGGGCACGACGCTGATGGCACCGTCGGCAGAGCGATGGCCGACTGGTTCCACACCACGCCCGCCTGCCCGGCGGCCAGCACCACCAGCACCACCGCCACCACGACGGCGCGCACCGGTGTACCGACGACCCACGTCAACCCCCGGTCGAGCGGCTCGGGCGCGGCGCGCACCGCCGCCACGACGAGGGCCGGCAGGAGGGGCAGCGTCAGGCGGGGTCCCCACGCGATCCAACCGAACGTCGACCACCACGACGCCAGGAGCCCGGTGAACGCAGCCGTGACGGCGGCGACCGCCAACGGGGGGGCCCAGCGGCGGACGTCGCGAGGACGCCGGACGAGCCTGACCACCCCGAGCACGAGTACGGCAGCCAGCATCACGGCGACAACCGTCCAGAAGAACAGCACGCCCACGTTCGGCGCCAGCCAGTCGGCGAACGCCAGCTTCGCCTTCAGCGACACGCCCGGCACCCGGGTGTACGGCCCGTTGTAGGTGAGGTTGGAGACGGTGCCGAAGCGGAACTGGTTGAAGGCCAGGTTCACGCCTACCCCGGCGGCGGCGCCAGCCAGCATCGGCCCGAGCAGGCGCCACGGCGGCAACCACCCGTCCCGATCCGCATCACGGGCACAGACGATGCCGAGGACGAGGAGGAACGGTGCGGCCGTCTCCTTGGTGAGCGCGGCGAAGAACACCGTGACAACGACCCAGCCGGTCCGGCGCATCCCCGCCGCCAGCACGAACGCCAGCACCAGGAACGTGGCGAGGGCCTCGCCGAACGGGATGAGGCCGTAGAGCACCATCGGCCCGCTCACCAACGCCAGCAGCAGCACGACCGCCCAACGCGTGCCGAGGAGCCGGCGCCCGACCGTGAGCGCCAGCACGGCCATGCCGGCGACGGCGAGCGTCGACACCCAGGCCAGAGCCCGCTCCACCGTGGCGTCGGCCCACCCGAGGGCGACGAACGGCGCGGCCACGAGATATTGGTAGATGGCGAACGGCCCGACCGTGGTGACATCGGTACCGGCGGCATGCCCGCAGCTCGACACGGTGCCGTCGCCCAGGCAGTCGAGGGCGGCGTGCGTGCCTCGCACGAGGACGCCCGTGTCGCCCAGGTGCACGTCGACCCAGCGCGTCCCATCGATGAGCAGGATGGCCACCAGCAGGGCCCCGCCGGCGAGAGCCATTTTCGCCGGCGCGGACCAACGAGGCGCCTGCGACATCCGGCGCAGGGTACTGCGGGTACGGTCGAGCGGGATGGACGTCGAGCGCGAGGGCACGCAGAGCAGCGAGTACGCCCGGCTGCTGACGGATATGCAGGGCGCCCGCTGGAAGCGCTATGCGCCGAACCCGTATCGCTGGTTCGTGCGCAGCCGCCGTCTCGGATTTGCGCTCGACGTGGGGTGCGGCATCGGGCGGGGCCTCGGCTATCTCGCTGGCCGCGGCGTCGGCGTCGACCACAACCCGGACTCGGTGCGCATCTGTCGTGAGCGCGGGTTCGTGGCGTTCGAACCGGCTGACTTCCTCGCCAGCGAGTACGCCCAGCCGGCCCGGTTCGACGCGCTGATGTCGGCCCACGTGATCGAGCACCTCACAGCGGACGAGGCGGTCGACATGATGACCACCTACCTCCCGTTCGTGCGCACCGGCGGCCAGGTCGTGCTCATCACGCCCCAGGAGCGCGGCTTCGCGACGATGCCCACCCACATCACCTTCACGGACGCCGAGGCACTGGCCACGCTGTGCACCGACGCCGGCCTGCTGGTCCGCCGGCGGCGGTCGTTCCCGCTGCCCCGTGCCGCCGGGCGCTGGTTCACCTACAACGAGTTCATCGTGGAGGCCACCGTCCCGGCCGGACGGGCCGCTCGCCGGTAGCCTGGCGGCCCGTGCCGCGATCCGTCCCGCTCAATGACGTGCCCGCTGTCGTGCTCTGTGGCGGCCGGGGCACTCGGCTCGGCGAACGCACCAAGCGCATCCCCAAACCGATGGTCACCATCGGCGGCCAGCCCGTGTTGTGGCACGTGGTGCGCTACTACGCCAGCTTCGGCGTGCGCCGGTTCATCCTGTGCCTCGGATACAAGGCCGACGTGATCCGCTCGTGGGCGGAGCGCCATCCGATCCCGGGGGTCCACGTCGCCTGCGTCGACACGGGCGAGGAGGCCATGACCGGCACCCGGGTGAAGCGAGTGGCGCACCATGTCGACGGCGCGCCCTTCTTCCTCACCTACGGCGACGGGCTCGGCACCGTCGCCCTCGACGACTTGTTCGCCTTCCACCTCGGCCACGGCGCCGCGGTCACGCTCACCGGCGTGCATCCCCCGGCGCGCTTCGGCGAGCTCGACATCGAGGGCGACAGCGTGGTCGGCTTCGCCGAGAAGCCGCCGTCGCACCAGTGGATCAACGGCGGGTTCTTCGCGTGCACCCCGCGATTGTTCGACGAGCTCGACGACGACGACTCGTGCGTGCTCGAACGGGAGCCGTTCGAACGCCTGGCCAAGTCCGGCGAGCTCCGGATCTGGCGCCACGAGGGCTACTGGCAGTGCATGGACACTGTCGCCGACCACGAAGCCCTCGAGACGGCGTGGCGGGCCAGCGCCCCGTGGAAGCGGTGGTAGCCGCGGCGAACCGCGACACGTGGCCCGACCGAAAGGTCCTCGTCACTGGGGCGACGGGCCTGGCCGGCCGGGCCCTGGTGACGGCCCTGCTCGAGCGGGACGCTCGGGTCGCCGTCCTGGCCCATCACGATCTGCCGGCGACATGGGAAGGACGGGTCGAGGCCCGCCCGGGTGATGTCCGCGACATGGCGTCGTTGGAGCGCGCCGTCGCCGGCCAAGAGGTCGTCTTCCACCTCGCCGCCCAGGCCATCGCCATGGAGGGCGTGCGCTCACCGGTGCTGACCTTCGACACGAACATCTGGGGCACGTGGCAGCTGCTCGAGGTGTGCCGCCGCGCGGCCAGTGTGGCCGCCGTGGTGGTGGCGTCGTCGGACAAGGCATACGGCGCTTCGTCGATCCTGCCGTACACCGAGGAGCATCCGCTGGCGGCCCGCACCCCGTACGAGGTGTCGAAGGCGTGCGCCGACATGCTGGCCCACACGTACCACGCGACCTACGGCCTGCCGACGGCCGTCACGAGATGCGGGAATCTCTTCGGCCCTGGCGACCAGAACTTCAGCCGCATCGTCCCCAGCACGATCCGCGCCGTGCTGCGAGGCGAGCGTCCCACCATTCGGTCCGACGGCCTGACGTTGCGCGACTACCTGTATGTCGTCGACGGCGCCGAGGCCTACGTCCTGGTGGCCGAGCGGTTGTTGCGCGACCCCGCCGGCGTGGTCGGTGAGGCGTTCAACTTCTCCCTCGAGCAGCCCTTGACGGTGCTAGAGGTCGTGGCCACCGTCCTGCGCCTCATGGACAGCACCTTGACGCCCGAGGTGCTGGGGGCTCCCACCCACGACATCCCCCGCCAGTACCTCTCCTCCGCCAAGGCGCGGGACCGGCTCGGCTGGCGTCCCCGCGTCGGGTTCGAGGCCGGTCTCGTCGAGACCATCGACTGGTACCGGGCCGCGCTGGCGGTCAGCTGAACCCGAGATCAGCTCCTCCACGACGTACAACGGGCGGTGCTTGGTCTCGCTGTAGATCCGCCCGACGTACTCGCCGAGCAGACCGATCGACAGCAGCTGCACGCCGCCGATGAACAGCACGGCGGCCAGCACCGACGTGAAGCCGGGGATGGTGCTTTCGGGATCGAAGATGCGGCGCAGCACGGACCACGACATCACCAGGAAGCTGACGAGGGTGATGACACCGCCGATCGCCGACGACAGCCGCAGCGGCTTGTCGGAGAAGCTCGTGATGCCGTCCATGGCGAAGCGCAGGAGGCCGCCGGCCGAGAAGTGGGTGCGCCCGGCGTCGCGGCCCTTGCGCTCGTAGGGCAGCGGGCACTGGCGGAAGCCGAGCCACGCCACCATGCCGGGCAGGTAGCGGTTCTCCTCCCGCATCGATCGCAGGGCATCGACCACCTTGCGGTCCATGAGGCGGAAGTCGCCGACGTCGCGCGGCAGCGGCGTGTCGGAGAGCTTGGCGATGAGGCGATAGAACACTCCCGTCAGCCCGCGCTTCACGCGGCCCTCTCCCTCGCGGCTCACCCGCTGGCCGTACACCATGTCGTTGCCCTCCCGCCACAGGCGCACCATGTCGGGGATGAGCTCGGGCGGGTCCTGCAGGTCGGCGTCGATCAGCACGACGGCGCGGCCGGTGGCGAAGTCGATCCCGGCCGTCAGGGACCGCTGCTTGCCGAAGTTGCGGCTCAGCGAGACGACGCGGACGTGGGGATCGGTGGCCGCCAGGTCGCGCAGGATGGCGAGGCTGTCGTCGGTGCTGGCGTTGTTGGTGAAGACGAGCTCGTAGGTGACGCCGGTGCGCACCAGGGCGGCAACCAGGCGCTGGTGGAGCTCGCCGAGGACGTCCTCCTCGTTGTAGACGGGACAGACGACCGAGACGTCGGGAGGTGCTGCCATCCGGCCGCCGAGGCTAGCCCGGGGGGATCCCTCAAAGGCCTCAAAGGATGGAGCGCAGCCACTCCGCCGTGCGGGCCAGGCCGTCGCGCAGCTCGACCCGGGGTTGCCAACCGAGCCGGTCACGGGCCAACGTGATGTCGGGCCGGCGTCGCGCCGGGTCGTCCACGGGCAGCGGCTCCCGCACGACGGGCGATCGGCTCCCTGTCAGCTCGACGACCAGGTCGGCCAGCTCCTGGACGGTGAACTCGTGCGGGTTGCCGATGTTGACCGGACCCGTCACCGGCCCGTCGAGCATGGCGAGGATGCCGTCGACCTCGTCGTCGATGTAGCAGAAGCTCCGGGTCTGGCTGCCGTCGCCGTAGATGGTGATCGGCGCCCCGGTGAGGGCTTGCACGAGGAAGTTCGTGACGACGCGCCCGTCCCCCGGCTTCATGCGGGGCCCGTAGGTGTTGAACACGCGCACGATGCGGACGTCGACGCCGACGTGGCGGTGGTACGCCATCGTGAGGGCCTCGGAGAAGCGCTTGGCCTCGTCGTAGACGCTTCGTACGCCGATGGGGTTCACGTTGCCCCAGTACGACTCGGGCTGCGGATGCACGAGCGGGTCGCCGTAGACCTCGCTCGTCGACGTGAGCAGGAACCGGGCGCCCAAGGCCCGGGCCAACTCGAGCAAGTTACGGGTCCCGACGCTGCCGACGGCGAGGATCTCGAGGGGCAGCACGGTGAAGTCCTTGGGCGACGCCGGGCTGGCCAGGTC